>JACPNS010000015.1 GCA_016185345.1 Solirubrobacterales bacterium
CGAAACCAAGTACAACCGTCGCCGCCGTCAAAGGGCGCTCGGCAGGCTGACGCCGGTAGAGTTCGAAGCCGTCTTTGCGTCGTCATTGACGACATGAGGAATCACTAAACCCGAAGTGTCAACTGAACTTGGGGCAGACCCGTTCTTCGACTGCGGGCGTGTTGCTGGGGTTCGAAACCTGACGCGACTGCTGTACTAGTGAGAACCGCGAAGGTATGCGGTTTGTGAAGGATCGAATAGTCCGGAAATGCAATTGCGGACAGTTCTGCGGACACTCTTTCTCGCGGAAGGTTTGGTGTAGCGGGAGAGACTGTCCGTTCCTTCCTGCGTCCGGGTAGGGTTCGCCGATGAATCCGAACCAGCGCTCGATGTTTCAGCCACAGCCTGGCGAGAGCTTTTCCAAGAGCGCCGTTGACCGAGCTGGGCGAAACTTGGTTCAGCTCAAGCAGACGATCAAAGCCAAGGACTCGACCGTGCTTGAGGGTATGGACCTAGACGAAACTCTGGCTTGGTTCCGAGCGGTTGAGTGGTGGCGCGCATTGCACTCGCGGCCCCTCTCCCTTGTCTCAAATGGGCTTCGATACCACGTCGGCAAAGAGAGGGCTCTGGTCGATGGCCATGTCGACGTGACGCAGCGCCTTAAGCGCGTTCCAACGATCATCGACAAGCTCGACCGGCAGTCAAAAATGAATCTGACGCGCATGGGAGATGTGGGCGGTGTCAGAGTGCGTCTCCCAGACCTCGACAGCGTTGAGCGGTTGACCCGAAGACTGCTGAAGACTTGGCGCACGATTGAACGCCCGCACCGGGATTACATCTGGGGACCGCCCGGCCCGCAGGAATCCGGATACCGAGGGGTCCACCTCTTTTTGAAGAAAGAGGGAGTACGGATCGAGGTGCAACTGCGAACGGTTCTTCAAGACAGCTGGGCGAACATGGTTGAGCGCATAAGTAGGGAATCGAACGTCGACTATAAGTCTGGAAAGGGTGACCCTGAGCGACTGGCGCTCTTCAGACTGGTCGCAGACGGGCTTGCATACCTTGACCGTGGCGAGCCAGCTCCGAAGGAGCTGGTCGAACAATTGCTCAAAGCGCGCGATAATGAAAGCGCGAGTCCTGACCGATAGGAGGGCAACACCATGACTGAAGCTGACATCAACCATTTTCTCCTGATCTCAGACCCTGGGAAGCCAGAGCCTGAAGTGCGCGAACTCGGATCCGACTATGACGCCGCGATCGTCGCTTACAACGAGGCTGAAGAGAATCACCGCGGGGACGAAATTGAAGTCGTGCTCTTGAGCGCTGACTCCGTCGAGACCATTCGCAGGACTCACTCCAGCTACTTCACGGCGCACACCGTCGATCCGATCGACACGGTTCTGGCTGCCGCGGCGGACTAGCGCCGCTTGAGTTCGGCACTCTAATTTGGCCCCATTGCGGCCGTCGAATTTGGCCCCACCCTCGCCCAAGTAACGACCATCCTTTACGCCTCATATCCGTGGGCGAGCACCTCGCAGTCGAGCGAACGCTGCTCACGGTCCTGCCGGAGGAGCCCTTCGACGCCGGCGAAAGCACTCGGGCCCGGGTCAGCCAAAAAAGCCTCGTGCCGGTGCGCCAGAAGCAATGCAAGAAGCCGAGTCTGATCGCGAGCTGCAGCGAGTCGTTTCGCACTATCGCCGCTTCGATCTGATCATCCTCGATGAACTCGGATATCTGGCGCTTCCCGAAGGGGCGGCGGAGCTTGTCTTCCAGGTGATCTCTGAACGAAATGAGCGGGCGTCGCTGATTGTCACGACCAACCTGCCATTCGGTGAGTGGACGAAGGGGCAGGCGCGTCATCCGATGAGATCAATCGAGGCAAGCTTGGCCTCCTCAACGTCAACTACGGAGCTGGCGTAGTCAGCGGACAGCAAGGAATCTGTGAGAAATCCGTGATGCTTCTCGAACGACTTCGGCTCAGCGATCGCAGCGAGTTCGATCGGATCAATCGCCGCGTCTCGCAAAAATATGAGACTGTTGTGGAGCTCGGAAAGCGGAGCGTTCGCAACTTTGAGTGCGACGCTGTCCATACGCGCCTCCAGCTCACTCGACTCAATTGAGGGCTGCCTGGTGAGCGTGTTCATTCGAGGGGTCAAGACGGCCTGATCTGCGAACTGCTCCGCGATCGCGACAGCGAGCCGTGCTAGCTCTTTGTGGCCATGCATCCTGGCGAAAGTTTCCTCTCGGCCTCGAGCTTCCCGGCCGCCCTCCAGCGAAGTCCCGTTGCGTCTCTCTGAATCACCAGCGTGGTCGGCCGACCCGAGCATTGGTTGACTACGTGCGACTGCAGTGATACTGGAAGTCCCGTTTGTGGCCTGCAGTTTGGAGTTCTCTCGCCTGGACTTGCCGTCAGAGGAGAATCAGCGCCGTGGAGCAGGCGATGAGTTCCGTGACGACGACTGTTGCGCCGATCGTGTCACCAGTGCGACCGCCGATCGCACCGCGCGCAATTGCTGATGAGAGCGCGGCCGCGAGGCTACTTGCCAGCGCACCGGCAATCCCAATCGTCGGTCCAAGTGCCGCAATAGCGATGGCGAGCGCTATGAGCCCCGCGATCAGCGACTGCCAGGCCGTGACCTCGAAGGATGCGCCCAGGCCATCGGGACGCGCAGGCGGGGTAGTGGTCGCATGCACACATGCGGCCCATCTTGCCAACGCGGCGGCGGCGATGAGCACCGCCAGACCTTCCAACTTGCTCAGCTGACTCAGAATCGAGACGAGCATGAACGCCCAGCCAATCAACGCGAGGCAGCCGAATACACCAATTGACGAATCGCGCATGACTTCCATCCGGCGATCACGATCATTTCGTATTCCCAATCCGTCTGCGCAGTCGGCCAAGCCATCTTGATGCAGGGCTCCGGTGATTACTACGAGCGTGATGACGGCTGTGACGGATGCAGTTGCTGAACCAAGCGTGGTGTATGCAGCCGCCCAAACCGCGCCTGCGATTGACCCGACCAGCGCTCCGACCAGCGGAAACCACACTGAAGCTGCGCCGAGTCTTCCCTCTCGGATTCCACTCCACCTGAGCGGAATGATCGTTAGGAAGGTCAGGGCCAGCGCGGCGTTGGCCGCCGCCTGACCAATTCGCGCCGCACCAGTTCGCTGCTCACTGATTGCGCGACACTCCAGATTCTTCGAACGTTGCCATGTTCGCGTGCAGAGCGCCGGACAGCTCAATGATCGGCAGGGCGAGCAGGCCTCCGGACCCCTCACCGAGGCGCAGTCGCAGATCCAGAATCGGCTCCAGCCCGAGCTCGGTGAGCAGCAGCTCGTGCCCTGGTTCAGCCGAGCGATGACTCGCGAACAGGTGCTCCCCGACCGCTGGATCAATGCGGGTGGCAATCAGCGCGGCGACGGTCACCGCATAACCGTCGATCACGATCGGCAGCGCCCGTTTGGTCGCCTCCATCATTGCGCCGACCATGGCTACAAACTCAAACCCTCCGACCGCGATCAAGGCCTCGGACGGCTCCAGTGGCAGCGCGCGCCCCTTGAGCGCGTTGGCTACGAGCTCGACCTTTCGCCTGAACCCTGCCGCGTCTACGCCCGTGCCGCGGCCGACCGTTCGGTTCGGTTCAAGCGCGAGAATCGCCGAAGCGAGGGCAGCCGTCGTTGTCGTGTTGCCAATGCCGATTTCGCCGAGAACCAAGCAGTCGATGCTGCGCTCGTCGAGCTCTGCGCAGCTGTCGCGGCCGATTTTCATGGCGCGATCAAGCTGCTTGGCTGTGAGTGCGTCGCCGACACTGAAGTCCGCGGTTCCCGGCGCGATCTTTTCGTTTCGAACGTTCGGCGGCGTCGGACCAGCGAGGCCGACATCGGCGATGACGAGTTCGTGTTCGCCGCGCTCGGCAAGCACGCCGCACGCCGTCTCGCCACGGGCTGCGGCGGCAGCCACCTGGCTGGAAACCGCTGCGTCGAAAAGGCTTGTCCCATGCCGCGCATGCCCGTGGTCGGACGCGAAAATCAGCACGCCCGCGCGGAGAGTTTGGCGTGGCGGTCGTCCGGTTACGGCGGCCCATCTGGTGATCACAGTTTCAAGTGCACCGAGGCTCCCTGCCGGCTTCACAAGCTGGTCTAGTCGGTCGCGGGCGCCGACCGCAGCATCGAGGTGCATCGTCGGCTGATCCCGATTTTGCTCCACCGCACTTTCGTCGTTCTCTCGCCATCGTTCCTGCATTACGACTTCGTCGAGCGGCATTCGCTGCGACCAGCCGGCGGTCTCGAGACCCGGACGCAGCGGTCGCTCGTCGGGCCAACCGACGCAGAGGTACGCAATCGGTTCGACTCGCGCGGGTAGATCGAACAGCTCTCGCAAATCGTCGCGCTGGTAAAAGCTCACCCAGCCGACACCGAGACCTTCGGCTCGCGCCGCAAGCCAGAGGTTTTCGATTGCGCAGGCGGTGCTGTAAATATCGGTTTCGCTGATTGTCCCGCGACCAAGAATCTCTTCGTCGGCGTCGCCGTGATCGCAGCAAATACATATTCCAAGTGGCGCTTCAACTATTCCCTCGACTTTCTGGTCCAAGAAATGGCGCGCGCGCTCATCGAATTTGTGGGCTTGCCGGCTGCGCTCGCGCTGAGCGAGAGCGCGCACGGATATGCGCGATTTCAGATCACGAATCACGATCATCCGCCAGGGCTGCATCAGCCCGACCGAAGGAGCTTGGTGTGCGGCGGTCAAGACGCGCCCGAGGGTGTCGTCGTCAACCTTGTCGGGACGAAAGCGGCGGATGTCACGCCGCTCGGAGATCACTCGATACACCGCTGCGAGTTCAGCCTCCGCATAGCGCCAACCTTGCGGATCGGCCGCGCGATCGGTCGCTCGGGAATCGTCGAAGTCGGCCGGCGTGGGCGGGCGCATGAAGCGTGGAGGGGGCATTCAGCGGCGAAGCGTAGACATAGCTGTCTCCACTGTCCTCGACTCAGGCGTTAGGATCAGCGTCTACAAAACGCGTGGCGGTGCGAGGAAGCCAGTGAGATTCTGGAACGGTCGCGCCACTGTGACTGGTTGAAGTGACTGGCGAAAGTCAGGAAATTCAGCCGGCAGTCAGAGACTCGTCCGCCGCGACACCTTTCCGAATTCGGGACGCATCATCCCGAGGAGGTTCGCAAGTGCTGGCTGCAGTGGCGGGTTGCCCGTCCAATCAAACGATCGACCCGACCCGCAACGCCGCGATGCTGGCCGACGAGTTTGACGCGCCCACACTTTGCGGTCGCGCATGAGGCGACTTTTTCTCATTCGACACGCGCCCACGGCAGCCACTCGTGCCTCCGCGTTTCCGGTGGACGAGCCGTTGGACGAGGGCGGCCGGAACGCCGCGACGCGGCTTCAAGGCATTCTCCGCGACACCGACGAAGTCTTCTGCGGCCCGAGCCTGCGTTGTCGCCAAACCGCCGAGATCGCAGGCGCGATTCCGATGGTCGAGCCGGATCTCGCCGAGTGCGATTTCGGCAGCTGGGGCGGTCGGGTGCTCGCCGACGTGCACGTCGAAGAGCCAGACGCTACGCGCGCCTGGATGACCGACCCCGACGCGCGACCCCACGGCGGCGAAAGCCTCACTCAATTCTCCTCGCGTGTCACCGCATGGCTTGACGATCAGGCGGAAACAGACGGCCGGGCATTCGCGATTACCCACGGCGGGGTGATCAAAGCGGCCCTGGTGCATTCAGTAGCTGCGCCCGTTGAATCGTTCTGGCGGTTTGATGCGGCCCCGCTGTCAGTAACCGAACTGCACGCGTTTGATGGCCGTTGGACGGTCTCGCGAATCAATTGTCCGATTGCTGTTGTGGAACGATGAGTGTCGCGTTGCTCAGTGGCTACGCGGCGGATGTCGCATTTGGGGATCCACGCCGCGGGCACCCCGTCGCCGGTTTCGGAAACGCGACCATCGCGCTTGAATCGAAGGTCTATGCGCCGACCAAGCTGCGCGGCGCGCTATTCGCCTTCGGGCTCATCGCTTCGGCGGGCGTGGCGGTCGACGTGCTCGCCAACGTTACGGCGCGACGACGTTCTGCCGGCACCGCTGTCTTCGTCGCCGTCACTTGGGCCTCGCTTGGCGGTCGCTCGCTGGCGATTGCCGCTGGCAGAGTCGCTGACGCGCTGAAACGCGAAGACATCGAAGCCGCGCGGAACTGCCTGCCGTCGCTGGTCGGTCGCGACGTCAGCGGGATGGACGCGGAGAAGATCTGTCGGGCAGTCGTTGAATCGGTGGCAGAAAACACGAGTGACGCCGTCGTCGGCGCTTTGTTCTGGGGTGCACTGTTCGGCCCGGCCGGGGTGACGGTGTTTCGCGCTGCCAACACTCTGGACGCGATGGTTGGTCATCGCAGCGATCGTTACGAAGACTTTGGCTGGGCTGCCGCCCGGATCGATGATGCCCTCGGATGGCCCGCGGCTCGTCTGACCGCGTTGCTTGCCGCCGTCTGTGCGCCGGTTGTCGACGGGTCGGCTCGGGAGTCGCTGCGCATCCTGCGCCGTGACGGTGGCTCTCACCCCAGTCCAAACGCTGGCCGAGTGGAAGCGGCCTTCGCCGGCGCCTTGAATCTCAAACTCGGCGGGCCGTTGAGCTACGACGGACAGGACGAAGTCCGCGGCTGTTTGGGAGACGGAACCGCGCCGCGGGTCCAGGACATCGATCGCAGCGTGCGTCTGGCGTCGGCAGTCGGCCTGACGGCGCTCGCGATTTGCTGCGCGATTCGAGTTGCGCGCGGTCGGTGGAGGTCAGCATGAAGGGAGCACTGCTGATCTGCGGCACGCATTCTGATGCCGGTAAATCCGTCGTGGTCGCTGGTATCTGCCGCTGGCTCGGTCGACAGGGCGTGAGCGTCGCCCCGTTCAAAGGCCAAAATATGGCTCTGAACTCGGTGGTCACGCGCGACGGAAGTGAGATCGGTCGCGCGCAAGCGGCGCAGGCTGCAGCTGCCGGTGTCTTGCCAGAGGCAGCAATGAATCCCGTGTTGATCAAGCCGTCGGGCACGCGCAAGAGTCAAGTCATGGTTATGGGCAAGCCGTATGCCGAAACCAACGCCACGAGTTATCAGAAGCTCAAGCACGAGTTGAAGCCGGTCGTGGCGGACGCGTTGGCCGACCTGCGAAGTCGGTTCGATGTTGTGATCTGCGAGGGCGCAGGCAGTCCTGCCGAAATCAATCTACGTGACGGAGACCTGACGAACATGGGTCTTGCCCGCACGGCTGACTTGCCCGTTCTGATCGTCGCGGATATCGATCGTGGCGGCGTGTTCGGATCGCTGTTTGGCACCCTCGCGCTGCTCGAACCGGCCGATCAAGCGTGTGTCGCGGGCTACCTGATCAACAAGTTTCGCGGCGACGATTCGATCCTCGCGCCCGGCGTGGCACAGCTCGAGAAACTAACTGGCCGCCGCTCGGTCGGAGTTCTGCCGTTCGTCGAAGATCTTTGGCTCGACGTCGAGGATTCCCTCGGGCTCGAAGCTGCGCGGCCGGAGCTCGCTGGGGCCGGCGAAACACTCGACGTCGCTGTGATTCAACTGCGCTGGATGAGCAACTTCACCGACTTCGACGCGCTGTCAGTGGAGCCGGGAGTTCGGCTGAGATTCACGCGTTCGATCGTCGATATCGAGCGCGCGGACCTGGTGATCGTGCCAGGCACCAAGGCGACTGTCGAAGATCTCGGACGGATGCGCGAGGCTGGAATCGATCGCGCGCTGACCCGTAGGGCGCAGGCGGGCGATCCGATCCTGGGAATCTGCGGCGGCTACCAGATGATTGGTGATCGAATCGACGATTCGGTCGAGTCGGGACAAGGCGCGGTGGAAGGTCTCGGCCTGCTGCCGATCGCTACGACATTCGCAGCGGACAAGCTGCTGCGCCAGCGCACGGGCCGTTGTGCTTGGGCTGGCAGTCCCGTTTCCGGCTATGAGATTCGCCACGGCAGGGTCGCGCGGCACGGGGGCGAGCCGTGGTTTCAGGGCGACGACGGCGAAGAAGAAGGCTGCTTTCAGGGGCCGCTGTTTGGCACTTCGTGGCACGGCGTGCTCGAAAACGACGAGTTCCGCCGGGCGCTTCTGAGTCAGGCTGCCGCGCTGCGCGGCAGCGACTTCAAGCCAGCTGAAATCAATTTCGCCGATGTCCGCGACCGCCGCCTCGACGTGCTCGGTGATCTGATCGCCGAGCATTGCGACACAGACTTTCTGCTTCAGCTGATCGAGCACGGAACCCCACGCAAGCTTTCCTCAATCCACACAGAAATGAGCCCATGCTTCGCTTCATAACGACCGCCGACACGGAGATTCTCGCCGCCGCCGCCGCGGTCGAGCAGTTGCCGGAGGGATTTCCTGCGGTTCGCTGCGTCAATCCGAGCACGGCCGTCGACCAAAACGCGCTGGTCGATGAGATCCTTGACGGCGCCCGCGTTGTGTTGTGTCGGATCCTCGGCGGGCGGCGCGGTTGGCAACAGGGCTTCGACCTTTTGCGTGCGCGTTGCGCCGAAGACGGCATCACCCTCCTGGCGCTTGGCGGTGAGCTGGAGCCAGACGCCGAGTTCACAGAACTCTCGCTGGCGCCGGCCGCTGCAGTTGCCCAGGCCGGTGAGTATCTGCGCCACGGCGATGTTGAGAACGTCGAGCAGCTCTTCCGGTTCCTGGCAGACACGTTTCTGCTCGAGGGCAATGGATTCGCGCCACCTCGTGAGCTGCCGGACATGGCGGTCTATCTACCGGGCGCAGGCGATGTCTCGATCGAGCGCGCCGTCGCCAGCCACGATCCGGAAAAGCCGACGATCGGGGTGTGTTTCTACCGATCCCATCGATTGAGCGGCAACACGGCGTTCGTCGACGACCTGTGCGCTGCGATCGAAGACGCGGGAGCCAACTCGCTCGCCGTCTGGAGTTACTCGCTGCGTCGTGATGCGACCGGCGAAGTGCCGGCCCTTGGCCTGCTGGACGGCCGTTTGGACGGTCTGCTGATAACGATGCTCGCGACCGGCGGAAGCGCGGCAGGCGACGCGCACGCGGGAGCCTCCAGCCACACGGGAGAGCAGTGGCAGGAATGGGATTCTGCGGCGCTGGCCGCGCTCGACATCCCGGTGTTTCAGGCAATCTGCGCGACGACCTCTCGCGCCAAGTGGCTTGAATCACAGAGCGGCCTGACGCCGCTCGACGCCGCGACGCAAGTCGCTATCCCGGAGTTTGATGGGCGCATCATGGGCGGCGTCGTCTCCTTCAAGGAACGCGGCGACGTGGAGGAAGCAATCGGCACGACGGTCTCGCGTTACGTAGCCGACGCCGAGCGCTGCAGGCGTGTCGCCGGGCTTGCGGTGCGCACGGCGCGCCTGAGGACGCTGCCCCCGACTGATCGACGAGTAGCTGTGTTGCTCACGAACTTCCCGACCAAGCATGCCCGCGTTGGAATGGCCGTCGGCCTCGACACGCCGGCGAGCGTGCTTGGTCTGCTTGACGCACTGGCGAATGAAGGGATGGAGATCGATCATGAGTTCGAAAGCGGTGATGAGCTGATGCGCGCGCTGATCGCTGCCGGCGGATACGACGCGGAATTCCTAACGGATTCTCAACTTGAAGCGGCAACACTACGACTGCCCGTCGCCGACTATCTGACTTGGTACGCGGAGCTCCCGCAGGCGCTGCGCAGCGCGATCGAGGAGCGTTGGGGGCCGCCGCCGGGCGATCGCTTTATCCAAGCCGACGATTTCATCATTGCCGGCATCACCTTCGGCAATGCCCTCGTTGCGCTGCAGCCGCCGCGTGGCTACGGCGAAGACCTCGTCGGCATCTATCACGACCCGGAACTGCCCCCGGCGCATCACTACCTGGCTTGCTACTGGTGGTTCGACCGCGTGTGGGGCGCTGACGCGATCGTGCATCTCGGCAAGCACGGAACGCTGGAATGGCTGCCGGGCAAAATGCTTGCTCTTTCGGCGGAGTGCGCGCCCGACGTTGCGCTCGCGGATATGCCGCTGGTGTATCCGTTCGTCGTCAATGATCCCGGCGAAGGTGTGCAGGCCAAGCGCAGAGCGCACGCAGTGATCGTGGACCATCTGATCCCGCCGATGATGCGTGCCGACACCTACGACGAACTTGCTGAACTCGAACAGCTGCTCGATGAATACGCGCGACTCGAAGTGCTCGACCCGGTGAAGCTGCCATCACTCGCTTCGAGCATCTGGTCGGCGGTCGAGCGCACCAATCTGCAAGCTGATCTTGGCGTTGCCGATCGCCCCGACGATCTCGGAGAGCTCGTTGAGCACATCGACGGCTACCTCTGCGAGGTGAAGGACATCCAGGTCAAGGACGGACTTCACGTGCTCGGGCAGGCGCCCGAGGGGGAGCAGTTACGCGGCCTGGTCTCGGCGATGCTGAGACTGGGTTCGGGAGAGGTGGTCGGGTTGCGCAGAGCAGTTGGCAGCGCTTTCGGACTCGACGAGCCAGCTCTGGTCGCAGCGCCCGGCGCCGCCGCGCCGTCGGCGCCTGAAGAGCTGCTGGAACGGTTTGCTGGGCCGTCGATCAGCTCGGGGGACGTCGTTGATCGGCTCGAGGCAGCACAAGCTGCGTTGCTCGAGAGGCTCCATGAACGCGGCTGGGATTCAGCGGCCGTTGCAGCGATCTGTGCGGAGGTGCTTGGCCGCTCGGACGCAAGCGTCGAGCGAACCTTGAAGTTCGCCGCCGAAGAAGTCGTGCCGCGCATCTTGCGAACTGGCGACGAGCTGACCAGCGTTCTCGCGGCGCTCAACGGCCGACACGTACCCGCTGGGCCGTCGGGCAGCCCAACGCGTGGCCGCGTCGACGTGCTTCCGACGGGCCGAAATTTCTACTCGGTCGACCCGCGCGCCCTGCCGTCCGAACTCTCCTGGGAGGTTGGACGCCGATTGGCCGACGCGCTGTTGGATCGCTATGAGCGCGAGACCGGCGCCCTGCCGAAGATGATTGGGCTGGTGGCGTGGGGGACCGCGACCATGCGCACGCAAGGCGATGACATCGCGGAGATACTTGCATTGCTCGGGGTGCGGCCGATCTGGCAGAAGGAGTCTCAACGCGTCACTGGCATCGAAGTGGTGTCGCTTGAAGAACTGGGCCGGCCGCGAATCGATGTGACGGTGCGAATCTCGGGATTCTTTCGCGATGCGTTCCCGCACATCGTGAGGCTTCTCGACGACGCGGTTGCCGCCGTCGCGGTGCTCGACGAGCCCGACGAGATGAACTTTGTAGCCGCCCACGCCCGTGCCGACGCGGAGGCCCTTGCCGGGGAACTGGGCGCCGATATCGCGTGGCGTAGGGCGACCACCCGCGTGTTCGGCTCAAAACCCGGTACATACGGCGCCGGGCTTTTGCAACTTATCGAATCTCGGGACTGGCGCGGCGATGCGGATCTCGCCGCGGTCTATGCCGCCTGGGGTGGGTACGCGTATGGCCGCGGACTCGACGGCGCGCCCGCGCAGGAAGCCATGAAGGGTTGCTATTCCCGGGTCCAGATCGCGGTCAAGAACGTCGACTCGCGTGAACATGACATTCTTGATTCCGACGACTACTTTCAGTTTCACGGCGGCATGGTTGCCGCCGTCAGGGCGCTCACCGGCGAGGACCCGGCCGCGTATATCGGCGACAGCTCTGATCCGTCGCGAGTGTTTGCTCGCTCGCTGGCCGAGGAAACCCGGCGCGTGTTTCGCGCGCGCGTAGCGAACCCGCGGTGGATCGCGTCGATGATCCGGCACGGCTACAAAGGCGCCGCCGAGCTCGCGGCGACCGTCGATTACCTGTTCGGCTATGACGCCACGACGGGGGTGGCCGAGGACTGGATGTACCAGGATGTCGCCAAGAAGTTCCTACTCGACGACGATGTCGCCGAGTTCATGACACAGTCAAACCCGTGGGCGGCACGAGCGATTGCGGAGCGACTCATTGAAGCTGCGGAACGTGGGCTGTGGGCAGACCCGGACCCAGGATCGATCGTCGAGATTCGCGATCGATTTCTGATGCTTGATGGCGAGCTCGAGGAGGTGGGCAGGTGAGCGATACTTATCCACTCTCGGCGATTGTCGGTCAAGAAGCTTTGGTCGAGGCGCTGCTCGTCAACGCCGTCGCGCCCGACGTCGGTGGCGTGCTGATCCGCGGCGACCGAGGTACCGCCAAGTCGACCGCCGTGCGAGCACTGGCGCCGCTCTTGCCGCCTGTTTTGGCGGCAGCCACTGAGCGGTATGCGTTCGCGCCGGGCGATCTGTCACCAGGCGGGAAGATTCCGCTCGATGCCGACACAGAGGAGCGCATTGCGGCGATCGTCGATCTGCCTATTGGTACGACCGTGGACCGTCTCGTCGGCTCACTGGATCTCGGGCAGGCGTTGGCGGGCAATCAGAGTTTTGAAGCCGGATTGCTGGCGCGAGCCCACCGCGGGATCCTCTACGTGGACGAAGTCAACCTGCTTCCAGACCACCTGGTTGACGCGCTGCTCGATGCGGCAGCAACTGGCGTGGCCCGCGTGGAGCGAGAGGCAGTTTCGAGCACCCACGATGCTCGCTTCTTGCTCGTTGGAACGATGAACTTGGAAGAGGGCGAACTGCGGCCGCAGCTGCTTGACCGCTTTGGTCTCGCCGTCGATGTAAAGACCTCGCCAGACCCAGCGCAGCGCGCCGAGATTGTTCGACGGCGGCTGGCCTATCGCGAAGACCCGGCAGCATTTTGCCGGCTCTGGCAGGCCGCCGAAGCCGAGCTCGCTGCAAAGATCGCGCGCGCTCGCGATCGCTTGGCCAGCGTCGAGCTGCCCGAACGCGAACTGCTGCGGATCACGGCCGCCTGCGCCGAACTCGGAATCGATGGGGCTCGCGGTGACATCGTCTCTGCGACTGCGGCCAAAGCGCTCGCTGCACTGGATGAATCGGCGGTCGTTGAGGAGGCGCACGTGCGGCGCGCGGCACAGCTGGCGTTATTACACCGTCGGCCGCCCGAACCCCTTGGCAGGCCCGACCGAATTGACGATGAGCTTGCGCGCGCCCTGGACGATCCCCCCGAGGACGACCCTGACGACCCGTCACCACCGGGCCCCGATGGCTCCAACGGCTCGGGCCGAGAAATGAACGACTCGGGCGCTCGTGGCGATTCGGCCAACCTCGATTCCTTGGCTCCGGGGATGTCGCCCGCGAGCGCGGAGGCCGATGGATTTCAGTACGCGCCAGAATCGCCGGCGCGCGAGCGGCGGGATTCCGCTGTCCACGCGCACATGCCGAGCGGCGTACTCGTTCTGCACGGCACCGGGTCCGGGAGGCCTGGCCGCCGAGCCAGAAGCCGTGGCGAGGAAGCAGGCTCAATCGACAGCGTGCCCGCAGGGGCAGGAGACGACGATCTTGCCGTTGTGGCGAGTCTCCGCGGCCAGTTGACGGACGGCGGAAGCGCGCGCCTTCGACGGCACGTGCGCGCCGGCCGGGAAGGCACGTTGATCTGCCTGGTCCTGGACGCGAGCGGTTCGATGGGTGCTCGAAGCCGACTTGCGCGCGTGAAGGGCGCGTGCACCGAGCTGGTGCGTAGTGCCTATGTGCATCGTGATCGCGTCGCCGTGTTGTCGTTCCGCGATGGCCAGGCACGCGTGATCGTCGAGCCATGCCCCGTCAACTCGAATGTCCTGGCGAGGATTGACTCGCTGGCAACGGGCGGACGAACCCCACTGGCGCAGGGGCTTCGCGCCGCCGGCGAGCTCTTGCAGCGTGAGCGGCGCAGTCACCCCCAGGAGCGATCGATCGCGGTTGTGCTCACCGACGGACGTGCGGCCGACGACGACGGCGAGATTCGCGCGGCCGCGGCGAGACTTGGCCGCGTCGCCAGCGCTGTTCACATCGTTGACATCGAAGATGGCTTCGTTCGTGTCGGCATCGCCGCTGAGATCGCAGCCGCAGCAAACGGTCGCGTGCATCAGCTCGAATTCTTGGTCACGAATCCTAAATACCCCGAGAACAGGAAAGCCGCATGAACGAACCGCAAAGCGAAGTCGTGCTTCAACGTCACACTTCAGATGGCGTTGATGTGCCACACAAAGTCGATGACATCGGCAGCGCAGAACCGAAGCGACGCAAGCCGAGAGACCGTGCGCTGGTTATGGTTGTGACCGGCGAAGGCAAAGGGAAGAGCACATCCGCCTTCGGAATGCTCATGCGCTCCTGGGCGCGTGACTACCGCTGCGCGGTGTTCCAGTTCGTGAAGTCCGGCAAGTGGAAGGTCGGCGAGGCCAAGGCCGCAGCTGCGCTTGGCGGGATCGACTGGGAGAAGATGGGCGACGGCTGGTCGTGGCTCTCCAAGGACCTCGATGAAAGTGCGGACCTTGCTCGCGAGGGCTGGGAAGAAGTAAAGCGCGCGATCGCCGAAGAGCGCTACGAGTTTCTGTTGCTCGACGAGATGACCTATCCAATCAAGTGGGGATGGATCGACGTCAACGATGTCGTCGAAACGTTGGTCAATCGTCCGGGATTCCAGCATGTCGTGATCACCGGCCGTGACGCAGCGCCAGAGCTGATCGCGGTGGCCGACCTAGTCTCAGAGGTCACGAAGATCAAGCACCCGATGGATGAGGGCATTCGTGCCCAGCAGGGCGTCGAGTGGTAGCGACGTGAGTGCTCGCGTGATCATCGCCGGCACGAGTTCCGGAGCGGGAAAAACGACAGTGGCCTGCGGGCTGATCGGCGCGCTGCGGGCGCGTGAGCTTGTTGTGCAGGGTTTCAAGGTAGGGCCGGATTTCATCGATCCGAGCCACCACGCGCTCGCGTCGGGGCGGCCCGGTCGCAATCTCGACCCATATATGAGCGGCGAGGATCTGATTGCGCCGTTGTTTAAACACGGTTCTCAAGGCGCTGACATCTCCGTGATCGAAGGAGTCATGGGGCTCTTTGACGGGGCCTCTGGACGCGGCGAGCTTGCATCCACGGCGCACGTCTCGAAGCTGCTTGACGCACCGGTGATCCTGGTGGTTGACGCTGCTTCGATGGCGCGTTCAGCGGCGGCGATCGTTCATGGGTTTTGCTCGTTTGATCCGCAGGTCAACGTTGCCGGGGTGATCTTCAACAAAGTCGGCTCCGATCACCACGAGCTGCTGTTGCGCGAGACGATCGCGCCGCTATCGATTCCGGTGCTCGGGGCGCTGCGACGAGACGAGCGCGTCGTCACCCCCGAACGCCATCTCGGACTCGTGCCGGCCGGAGAACGAGAAGTGGAGGCGCAAAGTTCACTCGCCGCGCTCGCCGACGCCGCGATTCGATACGTCGACATCGACGGAGTTTTGGCGCTAGCCCAGGCGCCAGAGCCAATCGACGCGCAGAGCTGGTCGCCCGGCGCGCCCGGCACAGTCGCCGGCGTCGGTGTCGCGATCGCTCGCGGGCCGGTCTTCTCGTTTCACTATCAGGAGAACCTCGAAATGCTGCTTGCCGCTGGCGCGGATCTTTTGCCGTTTGATCCACTGCGCGATGAAGCCTTGCCGGCGGGCGCCGAAGCCTTGGTTTTGGCTGGCGGCTTTCCGGAGATATTCGGTGAGGAACTGGCGGCTAACAGCCCACTGCGATCCGAGATCGCGGAATTCGCCGGATCGGGAGCTCCGGTTATCGCAGAATGCGGCGGGTTGCTCTATCTCTGTTCGGAGCTTGACGGTCACGAGATGTGTGGCGTGATTCGGGCCACCGCACACATGTCGAAGCGGCTCACACTTGGCTATCGCGAAGCGACTGCCGTTGCTTCACCGCCTTGGCTTGAGCCGGACGAGCGCGTTCGCGGGCATGAGTTTCACTACTCGGCCGTTGAGCCGGGGGATGGCGGCGAGCAGAGTGCTTGGGAGTTGACAGCTCGCGGCGCAACGCGGCGCGAAGGTTTCACCCGGGGCGCCGTTCAGGCGAGCTTTCTCCACGTCCATTGGGCGGCTCATGAGCGGTTCGCGCTGCGGTTTCTGCACGCGGCCCGCAAGCCGATGGCGGTCGCTATATGAGCTTCACGCTGGTGCTCGGGGGCACGCGTTCGGGCAAAAGCGCCCACGCCGAACGGCTTGCTGCCGACTCCCGGCGCCCAGTGGTCTACATCGGCACAGCGGCGTCCGGCGACGCGGCGATGGATCAACGGATAGCCCTGCATCGCGAGCGGCGGCCCGCGGATTGGCAGACATTGGAGGTAGCGGAGTCGCTCGCAGACACGCTCGGCGCCTGCCCGTCTGACGCCTGCGTCCTGCTCGATGGGATCGGACCGTGGATCGCCTCGGCGCTGCATGACTCTGGTGCTTTTGTCGAGTCGCGTGGCGAGGCAATCGCCTCAGTCACGCTCGAGGTCGAGCGTGAAATAACGCGCCTGATCGAATGCATTCCGTCACTCGGCGAACTTCTCGTTGTCGCCGAGCAGGCCGGCGAGGGGACGATGCCGGCCGATCCGGCATCGCGGGCTTGGGTGGACCTGCTCGGCTCCGCGACGCAGCGTCTGGCTGCCGTTGCAGACCGCGCGGAACTCATCGTTGCTGGCCGCGCTCTCGTCCTTCGCAGTCCGCAGCCCTCAAGCCATGACCACGAATTGGCCGCGCTCAGGAGCCACGGCGACAAGCTCGTGCGAGCGGGCGATATCGACCACGCGGTGAACATCCTCGATGGTGATCGCCCGGCCTGGCTGAGCGAAGCGCTTGAGTCGGCTCTGACGCATGACAGCCGCAAATACCCCGACGAGGCCGCCGCAATTCGCTCGCTCTCAGAACTGCACGGCCGTAGCGAAGAAGAAGTTGTGCCGACCAACGGAGCTGCCGAGGCATTGTGGCTGCTGCCTGCCGCGTTGCGACCGCGGTTGGCGGCATTGGTGCATCCCGGCTTCACCGAAGCGGAAGCCGCGATTCGTGCTCACGGCGTCGACTTCGTGCGTGTGCTGCGGGATCCAGCGCGCGCCTTTGCCCTTGATCCGACGGCGGTTCCCGAAGCCGCTGATCTGGTAATCCTTGGGAATCCCGTCTCGCCGACCGGCACGCTCGATCCGGCGAGCGCCGTGCTCGCTTTGCGCAGGCCGGGTCGTACGATCGTCGTCGATGAAGCCTTCATGGATCTCGTGCCCGGTGAGCCGGCAAGCCTTGTTCAGGAGCGTTTGGATGATCTGATTGTCGTCCGAAGTCTCACCAAATCGCTTGCCGTGCCTGGTCTTCGTGCCGGATACGCGATGGCGGCCGCGCCGCTTGCGAATCGGCTACGCGCAGTGCGTCCGCCATGGTCAGCGAACGTACTGGCCCTCGCCGCCCTCGCCGCCGCGGCTCGGCGTCCCGAGAGCTTTTCGGCGGCGGCAGAGCAGGCCAACTCACAGCGGAGCGATCTCGCGACGCGCCTTGCTCGGGTCGATGGGCTGAAGAGCTGGCCAAGCACGACGAACTTTTGCCTCATTGAGGTTGGCAACGGACCCGCGGTCGCAGCCGCGCTGCGCGAACGTTCGATCGCAGTACGCCCGGCGCACTCGTTCCCGGGCCTGCATTCGGGGCACTTGCGCTTGACCGCCAGAGACCCGCAGCTCAACGCACGTCTGGTGGACGCGCTCGAACGGGCGATCGCAAGTGACTGATCGACCGCTGGTGATCGCAGGGATCGGTGCCGACGGCTGGCAGGGTCTTGGGCGGGATGCCCGCGAAGCAATCCTGGCTGCCGACCAGGTGATCGGATCTCGGCGCCAACTCGCCCTGCTCCCGGAGTTGGACGCAGAACTGCGGCCGTGGCCTTCTCCGATCGGTCCGCTTGTAGACGAACTCGCAGCGGGTTCCGAGGCGTCGATCTGTGTGCTTGCAAGCGGCGACCCGATGTTGCACGGAATCGGCGCGACCCTCTCGCGGCGCATGGCTCCAGAGGCACTTTTGGTCTACCCGCACCAGTCGGCATTCGCGCTGGCCTGTGCGGCTCTGCGCTGGCCTGCAGCCGAGGTCGAACTGGTGAGCGCCGTTGCCGCGCCGCCGGAAATCGTCTCGTCGCTACTGCAACCTGACCGAAGGATCGTCGCGTACGTGAGCGGCGCGGCTGGCGCGGCGGGCGTGGCGCGGGTACTGACCGAACACGGCTATGGCCAAAGTCGATTTGTCGTGCAGCAGAGACTCGGATCCGATGAAGAAGAGATCGTTGATTCGACCGCCGACCAGTGGGGGGCGCGAGAAGCCGACCCCCTGCATCTTGTGGCGATCGAGTGTCGTGCGTCGGCGGACACGGCTTTGCGCCAACGATCGCCTGGTCTACCCGACGACGCGTTCGCAAATGATGGCCAGCTGACCAAGCAACTCGTGCGAGCGACGACGCTCGCCGCGCTCGCGCCCACGCCGCAATCGTTGCTGTGGGACATCGGTGCAGGAAGCGGCTCGATCGCGATCGAATGGATGCGTGCGGAGCCGACCAGCAGCGCCATAGCGATCGAGTCGCGCAAAGCTCGCGCTGAGCGAATCGAATCGAACGCCCTTCAGCTCGGAACCCCCGGACTGAAGGTGCTGTGCGCCAAAGCGCCGGAGGCGCTGGTCGAGCTCGAGGCGCCGCAGGCAATCTTCATCGGCGGCGGCGTGACCGAGATTGGCATGGTCGAAGCCTGCTGGAGCGCATTGCCACCGGGGGGCCGCATAGTCGCCAACGTCGTGACACTCGAAGGCGAGCGCGTGATCGCAAGCGCGCTGCAGCAATACGGCGGTCGTATGGCGCGCATCGAGATCAGCCATGCGAAGCCGATCGGCGGCTTCACCGGTTGGCGTGCGCAAATGCCCGTTGTTCAATGGGCCGCGCAGAAGGACCGGAAGTGACGGTTCACTTCATCGGTGCCGGACCGGGCGCAGCCGATCTGCTCACGCTTCGGGGGCAGCGCCTGATCGCGGAGGCACCGGTGTGCGTGTACGCAGGCGCTCTGGTTCCGCAGGAGATAATCGAGCATGCCCCAGCTGGTGCGCGACTTGTCGACACGCAGAATCTAGATCTCGATCAGATCGTCAGCGAACTGCAATCCGCCTACGAGCGGGGCGAGGATGTTGCGCGCCTGCAATCGGGTGACCTCTCGATCTACAGCGCGCTCGCCGAGCAGACGAGGCGACTCGACGCACTCGAAATCCCTTGGGACATGACGCCAGGAGTCCCGGCGTTTGCATCTGTCGCTGCGACTCTGAGTCGGGAGTTCACAGTACCCGGAGTCGCGCAGACGGTGATTTTGACGAGGTACGGGCGCCGAGCTTCGCCGATGCCAAAGGGGGAGGCGCTGGCCTCGCTCGCAGCGCACGGCACGACGATGGTCATCCATCTTGGTGCAAACGCGATCGAAGAGATTGTCGAAGCGCTGACGCCCGCGTACGGACCACACTGTCCGGCCGCGGTCGTGGCGAACGCGAGCAGATCCGAGGAAGTCGTATTGAGGGCAGGCCTCGAAACGATCGCCACAAAAGTGCGCGCAGCGGGCGTGCGGCGCGCCGCCACGATCGTTGTCGGGCCCGCCCTCGCGGACTCCGCGTTCCAGGACAGCCACCTCTATTCGCACTCGCGCGATCGCAGGCAAAGCAATTGAGCGCGCTAGCTGACACTCGCCCTGCGCAGCAGGTAGGTATCCATCACCCAGCCCTTTTTGGCGCGAGCAGCCGCGCGGACTGCTTGGATCTGCTCAGAGACCTCGTTGAGCTGACCGGCGATCAGAATCTCATCGGCCGTGCCCAAGTACGCCCCCCAAAAGATCTCGATGCCATCACCGGACAGGTGGCGGAAGGAGCAGTCAGCATCAAGCATCACGACGACGTCTTCGACGGAGTTGGGAAATCCGTCGGCGAGACGCCTGCCCGTCGTGATCATCACCGGCCCGCCGACGCGGTTGAGTGGAATTCGATGCCGAGCCGTCAGCGCGTGAACGCTACTGATGCCAGCGATCACCTCGTACTCGAAGGCGACAACGCCCGCTTCGAGGATCTGGTCGAACACCGCGAGCGTGCTGTCATAGAGCGACGGATCGCCCCAGACCAAAAATCCGCCGACGTCCTCTTCGCCGAGTTCTTCGACAATCGAAGATTCCCATTGGCGAGCCCGCCGTTCACGCCAGTCGTCGACCGCGACGGCATACTGCTGCGCGGTGCGATCACGCTCGGGATCCTGAAGCTCGACGACGCGGTACTGATGATCATCGATGTAACGCGCAAATATGTCTTTTCGGAGCTGCACGAGTTCGTCGGTGCCGCCGCTTTTGGCGATGACGAAAAACACATCAACTGCGTTGAGTGCTTCAACTGCCTGAACGGTGACGTGTTCGGGATCGCCCGCCCCAATGCCGATTGCGTAGAGCTTCCTCACTCTGTCTCACGGGTGGCGGCGGCGTGATTTTGATCCTCGGTGGCACCGCTGAGGCGCGCGAGCTCGCCAACCATCTGGTCGCGAGCAGGGTGCCGGTCACATCGTCGCTCGCCGGGCGCGTGGCCCGCCCGCGCCTTCCGCAAGGTGCCGTCAGGGTTGGCGGCTTCGGGGGCCCCGTGGCGTTTGCCGTGTGGCTCCGCGAGAATGCGATCGCTGCAGTGGTCGACGCGACGCACCCCTTCGCAGAGCGCATTTCTGCGTCCGCCGCGCAAGCCTGCAGCCGGGCCGGCGTCGCTCTGTTGCGCCTTCAGCGCCCAGGGTGGACGGAACGCCCTGGTGACAATTGGACTTGGGTGAGCGATTTGAGCGCTGCTGCGTCGCTGATCCCGGCGCTGGGCGATCGCGTCCTGCTGACGACCGGCCGTCAGGGGCTGCCAGCGTTTCGCGATGTCGACGGCGCTTGGTTTCTGATCCGCTGCGTCGATCCGCCCGATACGCCTTTGCGATTGCAGCACCGGCTGCTCCTCAGCCGCGGCCCTTACGAGCTCGAAGGCGAGCTTGGTTTGATCGACGAGCACCGCATAAATCTCGTCGTCACGAAAGACAGCGGCGGGGCGCTGACCGAGGCGAAGCTTGACGCGGCCCGTGAACGCGGCTTGCCGGTGATCGTCGTGCGCAGGCCGCAGAATCTCGTCGCCAGGAACGTGGAAACCGTCGCCGACGCCATTCTCTGGTTGCGAGACCGCTCTCACTCCGGGTAGCTCCGTGGCGTGTAGACGCTCGTCGCGCCGTTGCCGGTACGTAGCGTCCGAGTTGTCGAGGACCCGACGATCAGCAAGGTGCGCATGTCAACTTCGTCAAGCTCCAACTCAGCGAGCGTTGTCACGCTGAGCGACTCCTCATCGCTACCGACGGCGCGGGCAACTACGACGGGCGTTGTGTCGGCGCGGTGCTTTCGAAGCGTGTTGATGCCGCGAGCCAACTGCTCGCGGCGAGTCTTCGAGGCTGGGTTGTAGATCGCGACCACAAAATCGCCTTCGCCGGCCGCGTTCAGTCGACGCTCGATGATCGACCACGGTTTGAGCTGATCAGATAGAGAGATGACGCAAAAGTCATGACCGAGCGGGGCGCCGACGCGCGCCGCGGCTGCCTGCATGGCTGACAGGCCCGGAATGATCCGCAACTCGACATCGGGCGCCGAACCGTTCTGCGCCTCCACGGCTTCGAGCACCGCGGTTGCCATCGCGAAAATCCCGGGATCGCCGGAAGAAACGACCGCGACGCGCGACCCTGCAGCGGCGAGCTCAAGTGCATGGCGCGCGCGTTCGGCCTCGACTCGATTGTCGCTCTCGTGTCGTCTCTGTCCGAGTCGTGGTGGCACGCGTGCCAAGTACGGCCCGTAGCCGACCAGGTCGTCGGCGCGGGCAAGCTCAGCGTGCGCTTCCGGGGTCAACCACTCGGCCCCAGCCGGTCCGAGCCCCACGACGCTGACCGAGCCAGCGCATTTGTCGGCCGGTGAATCGGGGCGGGTGCTCTGCGCGGGAACGAGAACGAGCGACATATAGGGGACGTCGCCTTCCACGTCGTTGAGTGGCGCGATTCGCTCGCGGTCCGAGCTCGCTCGCTCGACGTAGAGACTTTGCCGAGCAACTCCGGCGGCAGTCGCCGCCGATCTGACGCGTTCAAATGTGCGGCCAAGCTTCATGACAACGGACGCGTCGGATGCCTGCATTCTCGCTGCCAGCTGATCGACCGGCAAGGTTCCGGGCAAGATGGTGAGGATGTCATCGCGTTTGGCGAGCGGTTGCCCGGCCGTTGCGGACGCCGCGCTGAACGAAGTGACGCCGGGCACAACTTCTGTCTTGTAGCGAGCAGAAAGTCGCTCATGCAAGTACATGTAAGAGCCGTAGAAGAACGGATCTCCCGCGCAGAGCACGCAGACGTCGCGCCCGTCATCCAGATGAATTGCGATCTCGGCGGCTGCGGCGTCATAGAAGTCACGAATCGCGCCCTCGTAGCCGAGCGGATGATCGGTTGTCTCGGTCGTGATCGGGTAGATCATCGGGAGCTCGATTTGATCGCCGCGCAAGAACTCGGCTGCGATCGTGCGGGCGACGCTGCTGCCGTGTCTCGCGCTGGGGAATGCGACGACGTCGGAGCACGTGATCAATCGCCGCGCCTTCAACGTGATCAGCTCGGGATCGCCGGGTCCTACGCCGACCCCGAACAGCCGCCCCGTGGCTGAAGAATTGATCACCCTACTCCTTCCGAATGCCCAACGCGTTGACAGCCGCGACCGCCATTGCGCTGCCGCCCCGGCGTCCGTGGACGACCAGAAACTCTGGCGCCAAGGCATGCTCGACGAGGGCGACCTTCGATTCGCTTGCGCCGACAAATCCAACGGGGACGCCAATGATCGCGGCAGGAAGATCCGCTCCTTCATCGATCATTTCGAGCAACCGAAAAAGCGCCGTCGGCGCATTTCCGATCACCGCAACCGAGCCCTTCAAAGAACTCCTCCAAAGCTCCAGTGCGGCGGCAGTGCGGGTGGTGTTCATCGCTTTCGCCAGCGCCGGAACCTTGGGGTCGGGGAGCGTGCAAATTACTTCGTTCTCGGCCGGAAGCCGTGAGCGTGTGATGCCGGCCGCGACCATCGATGTGTCGCAAAGAATCGGCGCGCCAGCCTGAAGCGCGACCTCAGCAGCAATTCCGAATCCGGGCGAAACCGCGACATCGCGGGGGAGGTCGACCATCCCGCAGGCATGAATCATCCGCACGACGGCGCGCGCAGCAATCGAGTCAAGACCTGAAAGGTCCGATTCCGCGCGGATCATTCTGAATGACCGCTCGTAGATCGCCGTGCCATCGCGTAGATAGTCGATCATGGGCAGGAACTTTCCGCGTCGAGCAGTTCAACTGCTGAGTCGACATCTTCGAGCAAGAGATTCACCTGCCGAGTGCGTACGCGCAGGCCCAATTTCTCGGCCGCGACGGCCATTTCTGCGCCCTTTGGCTCTCCGCAGCGCCGCTCACATGCCGACCAATGCTCGGTAGCGGGCCGCCGCACACGACGATTCGCTGCGCCCGCACGCCGGGCCGCAGCCGCGCGGACGTCGATCAACGCGTTTGCGCAGGCACCCCTGCCCGCGCAGGCCGAGAGGCCTTCCCAGCCCGAGCACGGCGCAACCGCGAGGCCAAGCGCAGATAACTCCTGCTGAAGCGGCTCGACTCGGTCGGCGGGGACGTCGACGATTGAGAGCGTGCGAGCGGGCGAGAGCCGGAGTTCACGCCCTTCGGCTCGCAGTAGCTTGCTCAGCCGTTCGAGAACGGATGCGTTCATGCGTCCAAGCGGAGGCATCGCGGTAACGGCGAAGTTGCCATCACGCTGCTCGAGCGAACCGCAGTCCAGTCCTCGCGCCGTGCGTGAACTCGATCGACGAACTGTGGTGCAGAGCCGCTCTGCGACCTGCTCAGGACCGGACTCGATTTCGTTCAAGCGCCAAGCGCGCAGATTTAGTCCGACCTGAAGTTCAAGAAACGCACGCGCCGCTTGGATCGCGAGCGCGACACTCGCGTTGGCACTGGCCACGAGCTCCGTCGGACAACCGCCAAGTTCGAGGCGTAGCGCCAGGCCCGCAGCGCCGTGCGCCTCGGCGATTAGCGCTACGTCAGGGTTCTGGCCGCCGGCCAGGCTCGAGCCGTCGTCAATCGCAAACAAAAAACGGCCAGACAGCTGCGAAAGTTCTGTGTCGTTCTGCAATTCACGGTCGAGCATGTCAACGAGGGCATCGGTCTGCGTAAGCGACGTCGGGTGGCGGCCGGCGAGCGGGCTCGCAAGAATGTTGCGTGCATGTTCGTGGGTTGGTGAAATGGCGAATCCGCCGTCCCCAAGGAGCTGCGCGAGCGAGCGGCCCGCTCCGCCTGACAGTCCGCGGATCTGCATGTTGGCGCGCCCCGTCAGCTCAGCGATGCCGTTCCCGCGCTCAGACGCCGCCGCCAGCGCGCCAATCTGAGCGGCGTCGAGCCGTCCCCCTGGGACCCGGATCCGGGCAAGATGGCCGTCCTCGGCCGCGTGTAGGCCAAGGACGTCCGGGCATCGGTCCTCGTTGGTCCTGCCACTCATCGATTCTGGCTTGGCGATGTCTTACTCCAGGACTGCCGCGGCGGCTGGTTGGCGGTTGCTGTCCCTCCGGGGGAACATTGATTCGCCGCGCATTACGCGATCGGCAGTGACCGCAAATACGAGCCCGATCGTTGCCCAGAGCACGGCCTGAATTCCGACGGTCGCCTGCCTGAACTGCCAGAGCGTGGTCGCGGGGAACTCGGCGGAAACCTCGTCAATGCGCGGCATGCCGCGGCCAATAGCGAGCATCGCCAAGACGTAAATCGCGCCGGCAAACACGGTCGCCGCCCCGGGAGACGTTCGCGACTTCAGCTGTCCGCGAATCCAGACCGCGCCCGCTGCGGACGCAATCGAGAGCGCGATCATCGCGACGTAAAGCAAAGTTCGCTCGCCGATCGTTTCGGGGTCGCCAACCGACGGCGGCCCGGACGAGTACTTGGCGAAGGGAACGAGAAACACAACGAAGAACGCAGCGAGCGCTAGCCATATTGCGGTCTTCGCCGGGCTTGCCGCTTCGACGCGCCCGTAAATGAGGCTGAAGACAAGCGCAAATAGTCCACCTACTGAGAGACCAAACACGGCGATCGCGGCGAACAACCCCAACGTACTTTGGACATATCGTGGCACGAGGTCCGCTTCGCGAATCTCGCCCGCCGCTTCCGCCCTAGCGTCTTCCAATGCGATCGCCTGGTTCAGCGGCGACTCGCCGACGATCCAGGCGAAACCTGTTGCAACGGTGCCAGCGACGACTCCGGCCAACAGGCCGCAGATAAGCAACTTCCTAATCATGCTTCAGCCTCCTAGTGGCACGGAAAGCCGAGGAGGTGACGCCCGTCGTGGACCCACTCGTGCACGTAGCTGCCCGGGGCAAGTGAAAGCGCCCCCCCGTCCAGACCAACCAGATAGATCAGCGACATTAAGCTGGCGGCGAGAGCGAGCCAAGGCCAAGCCTCGCTCAACGAGACCTTTGGTGGGTATAAAACTTGCGGCGACGGAGCCGCGTCAGCGAATGCCATCTTGAACCTCCTCGGGATTTCGTGTCCCGTCAATCGGTCGTAGCGAAGGCTCAAGTCTCCTGGCTCTCGAAGCTTTGCCTGTCTCGCACCTTCCCACCCGTCAGGGCGGCGGTTGCCGCGATTTGGCCCTTCGATCACAGTGGCACGACCGCATCGGATTCTCACCGATTTCCTCGCACCAACGCTCTTATGAGCGGCGCAGCGTATCAACTGGTCGCTGCAGCCGCGAAGACCCAACGGCCTCTCTCGGCCCAAACGTGACCCAGCCAGTTGACGGTGATCCATCGGGCACGTACAGCACGTATCACCACTAATGTTTGCGATTGGTTGGATCGCGAACCATCAATTTTGTTGCTGGAATTCAACAGTCAACGCCATCACTGCCGTTCTTGAGGAGGCACCATGCCCGCTGATAATCCTGATACGCCGACACCCGAAAACGGGCGACGCCTGACGCGTCGTCAGGTCATCGGCGCGGGCGCGGGCGCAGCGGGCGTCGCGGTGCTGGCGGCATATGGGCTGGGGCGTGACTCTGGTGAACCGGCGGTATCAGCGACAGATGTGGTGCTCAAAGCCGAGCCGGGGACGATCGACCTTGGCGCACGCACTGCCAAAACCTGGGTCTACAACGGCGCTTTGGCCGGACCGGTCCTCCGGCTCAAAGAGGGTCAGCGATTTCGTGCTCGCGTCGAGAACGGCCTGCCGCAGCCGACCTCGATTCACTGGCACGGGATTCGGGTGCCCAACGCTATGGATGGCGTACCCGGCGTTACCCAGAAGGCGATCGAGCCCGGTGATTCGTTCGTCTACGACTTCGTCGCTCCGGACGCCGGCACGTACATGTATCACTCGCATTTTGGCACCCAACTCGACCGTGGGCTTTACGGCGCGTTGATCGTCGAGGCGCGTCAGGAACCATTGTCGTATGACCGTGAAGCAGTGCTCGTGCTCGACGACTGGCTCGACGGTATATCTGGCACGCCGGACTCGCAACTCGAAACACTCCGCAAGAACGGCATGCAAATGGACAGCGGCATGCAAATGGACAGCGGAATGAAGATGGACAGCGGGATGCAGATGGACAGCGGGATGCAGATGGGTTCAACTGGCACCGACCAGAGCGATGCCATGTCGGGCATGTCAATGGGCTCTGGCATGTCCGGGACAGCCAAACACACCACCCTTGGCGGCCGAGTCCCGGCCGCTGATTCGCTCGCCGGACTGGCGAACGCGATGGAAAAGGGCAACGTCGACCCTGGCGACGTGGTCTATCCCCTCTATCTGATCAACGGTCGCCCCCCACTCGACCCGGCAAGCGTCCGCGTACGCGGGGGCGAACGACTGCGGCTGAGGATCGTCAACCCAGCAGCGGACACCCTGTTCTGCGTTTTTGTCGAGGGACACGAACTCGAGGTGACCCATGCCGATGGGTCGCCAATCAAGCCTGTACGCACCGACGGAATCGTGGTCGGCATGGGCGAGCGCTACGACGTATTGATCGAGGCCAAGAACCCTGGCAAACACCGAATCATCGCGGTGCCGCTCGGCAAAACGGGGCGGGCAGTTGCGACGCTGCGCTACCTCGACGCTCCGAGCTCAAAGGTTGCTGCGCCCGATGCGCCGATGCGTATGCCCAAGCGCGTGATTTCTTACAGCGACATGTTCGCCGCTGACGAACCGTCGCAGCAGTCTGCCAGCCGCGATACCGCGCTGGAACTGGCAATGGGCGCCGGCCGTTACGAGTGGACGATCGGTGGCCAAAAGTATCCGGACGCCGAGCCACTGCGCTTTGATCGTGGTGAAACCGTGCGGTTGGCCATGCGCAACACCTCGGAGATGCCTCATCCGATGCACTTGCACGGACACTTCTTTCGCGAAGTCAGGACTCGCGGTCTTGGCCCGAACAAGGACACGATCATCGTGCCGCCCAAGGCGAAGACTACCGTCGAGTTTGTCGCTGACAACCCGGGCAAGTGGGCGTTTCACTGCCACAACGTCTACCACGCAGAGGCGGGCATGATGCGCGTCGTCGAGGTGTCCGGCAAATAGGGCACAGGGCGACCGCATGAAGCCGTCGCTCGCGAGCCGAAGAATGCGATCTGCCATTGCCGGAGGCGAAGCAGACCCCGGCGGAGCCCGCCGCTAAGCAGGCGCGCGATCTGGCTTGCGCAGATCTGCGAGGGCCGGTCGGCACGCCTGCATCGGTCCACTGAAGTGGAGATAGATGAGCAGGCTCAGCACGGCGGCGAAGAAGCACCAGACCGAAACGAATGTCGCGGCCGATACCTGGTAGGCGGCGATAGCCAGAATGAAGGCGAGCACGCCAAAGACATTGATGCAGCGATGGCTGGAGAACAAGCCGCTCACGCATGTTGCCAGGAGGTAGATCACCAGCACGTACACGATGTAGAAGTGGGGCGATTCGTACACGATGCTGTGGTTGCGGACACTTGCGACGACCGGGAATCGAACGATGAAGTAAAGGAGATAGAGGCCAACGCTCAGACCGAGCGCGAGGAATACTTTGAGCGCGGTCCGTCGCCAGCGGCTGATCTCGACCAGCAGGATGGCGAATGGCACGAAGATTGGCCACAGTACATGGGAAAACATTGAGTAGATATAGGTTGCCCACGTTTGTAGCGTGGCCAAGTCGTTGTTCAGGCTAACCCAGAGCACGCCCTCGGTGAGTTGTTGAACGCCGAACAACAGCGGGATTATCGCTATCGGCAGCTCCGTCTTGCCCCTGGATTTGCGCAGCGTCACACCTCCGACTGCACTGAGAGTTGTTCCGGCGGTGAAGCTAGCGGTTGCCGAGAAGCACATCTCGGGTCCTCTCGCGAGGCACCCGACGCCTGGAACCCGCCTCACGCGAGCGGGTGGTGCCTGAGGCCAAAACGACACGCCGCAAGCGGCGCCAGACGTTCGTGAGTACCGGCATTTTGGCTTCAGTTGTCATCGCTCTCACCTTACCGATAAGCGCCGGGGCGACCGCAGCGGCCTGGAAGCACCTTCATTCGAGACGCCAGGTTCAGGCTCGAGCGCTGGAGTCGGCGACTTCCAGCTTGCCGTCAGCCTCGGGACGACGCCGCTCTCTGCGCAGGCCGACGAAGACCGTCAACAGCGATCCCACGAGGGCATATGTGACGAGCACAGTCAGCGCTCTGGCGATCGCATTGCCATCGAAATACGTGACGTTCCGAATCAGCGTCGTGCCTGCCCCCGGAGGCAGGAACGCGCCAATTTCCCTCAACGGGCCGGGCATCAGCAACTCGGGCGCAAGCGGCCCTCCGGATGCTGGATTTCCGAGTGCGACAAAAAGCAGAACTGCGAGCGCGGTTCCGGCGATGCCGAAGAGCGCTTGTAGCGCCGTGGTGGCGGCGGCCGTCGCAAACACCACCAACGCGCCAATCGAAGCGAGGGCCAGAAAGCTCCCGACGAGCGCGCCGATGATCGATTGCACGACCAGCGCGCCCAGCAGGCCGGATAAAAGCGCATATCCCGCGAGCACGAGCAGACGACTGGTCGCAGAACGTAGGTTCCGCGGCACGCCGCCCCGAGCGAGTCCCAGAATGGTGGCGGCGATATAGCCGCCGACAAGCCACCCGACGATGAGGTAAAAGGCCGACAGGCCGCGCGGGTCGTTCGATGGAAGTGCTCGATAGGTCTGGACATTCAATTTTCGTCCGGCGGGCTCCATTTTGCGCAGGGCGCGCGGAAGAAATTCCGCGACGCTTGAACTCGCGGCCGGGACAACCAACAGCTGATCGCCAGACCGCCCCGGTGTCAGAACGGCGTACACCTCACGCTGGTCGACGGCGCGCTTGGCGCTGGCAAGGTCCGGAACGTTCCGCGGCGCAAGCACGCCACCGACGCGAAGCTTGGCCATCACCGGGGCAACCTCGATACTCGGGCCCACCACCGCGATGGGAACATTCCGTGGCTTGGGAGCATGCAAGGCCCCGACGTAAGCGCCAACCATCAAGAGCTGGAGCGCGAGTACGCCGAGCAGCAAAACTGCGGTGAGCGGGAAGGTCGCGTCAGCAGAACTGAGTTCGAGTTGCTCGCGAATCGATGACCACCAAAGTTTTCGTGATTTTGTCGTGGCTAGGTTTCCTGTGTTCACGCGAGCCAGCCTAAACGTCGTCCATGTTCATCTTGTAGGTAATTAACCACAGTTTCGACGGCGACGCCGAACGCTGGAAAGCAGTAAAAAATACGCACCGCATCGCGCAGTTTCTGCGGATATATCGACCATCTCGCCGCCGTAGCCTTATGCCACCAGGCTTGAATCAGATCTCACACGAAAGGAAGAAACTATGAGTGCGTCAACGATTCTGTTTGTACTTTTTTTCGTGGCCATGATCGCCATGCACCTTCGAGGTCATGGCGGCCACGGCGGCCACGGCGGCCACGGTGGACACGGTGGACACGGCGGCCATGGAGGCAAGTCAGATCCTGAAGGCCATGAAAGCCATGACCAGGGTTCTGAAGAACACAACCATTCTCGGCCCAAGGCACCTGACGACTCCGCCTGAGTTCTCTCTGGCACACGGTTCGATTGATCAAACTCCAGCAAACCGCAACACGTAAGGATTCCCAAAATGTTCTCTATCTTCAAAAAGTCAAGTGAGCACGAGGCCGGGCACGATCATTCCGCAATGAACCACGAAGCTGACCAGGGCGGCGGATGCTGCGGCGGCGACGGACACAAGCACGCCGATCACGACACTGCCGAAAAGCAGCCTGATCTTTCGCACGACAAAACATCCGCCGACAATTCCGGCAACACCGAGTCGAGTCGGCATGATCACTCACACGCGTGAAGCGACGTGAACAACCAGAACGACCCACCGATATCGATCGTGCTCGCCGATGATCACGCTGTCGTCCGCAGCGGCTTGCGCATGCTGCTTGAGGCCGAACCGGATTTCACGGTCGTCGCGGAGGCCGGTGATGTTGATTCGGCGAGACGCTATGTGCTGGGCCATAAACCGACAATTCTGATGCTTGACCTGAGCATGCCCGGCGAAGAAAGCCTGCCGGCCATACCGAAGATTCTCGAGGTTTCTCCAGATACGAAGGTCGTCGTTCTCACGATGCAGAGTGAGCCAGCATTTGCGCGAGAGGCGATGCGTGCGGGTGCCGTTGGTTACGTGCTGAAAGAGGCGGCGGACGCCGAGTTGGTTGACGCGATCCGGGCCGTTGCGAGCGGTGGCACATATTTGCAGCCGCGCTTAGGGGCCAAACTTGCCGCGCAGCCGGAGGCCAGCAGCGCACTCGACGTTCTGACGGACAGAGAAAAGCAAGTCATGGGTTCGACTGCGCTCGGATTCACCAACGCGGAGATCGCCGCGCAACTCTTCCTCAGTGTGCGAACCGTCGAATCTCATCGGGCGCATATTCAGGAAAAGCTCGAACTGAACTCTCGAGCCGAGTTGGTGAGGCTCGCGATCGACCATGGCCTGATCGATGTGAGTGGGTCCTAGTCAGACATCGTGATTCGCGCGGCGACGGGCAGTTTCACATGGATCTCGGTGCCACCGGCGGGCGTGGATATGACCTCCAACTGACCATTTGCCAATGCAGCGCGTTCGCTCATGCCGAGGATGCCAAAACCCCCTGCATCCGAACGAACGTCAAACCCCTTCCCGTCATCGCGGACGCTCACGGTCACTGAGTCGCCGGTCCGCACCAAACTCACCGATATCCGCGACGCGCCGGCATGCTTGACAGCGTTGTTGGTCGCTTCCTGAACGATGCGGTAGATCGTGAGCTCCAGATCTTTCGAAAATGAATCGGCATCTTCAAGCTCAGTCGTCATCACGATTTCAATATCGGTGAGCAGAGTGATTCTGTCGATCAGCCCCTCGAGGGCCGCGAACAGGCCGATCTGATCCAGCGCGGCAGGACGTAGCTCGGCAATCATGCTGCGGAGGTTCGTGATTTCAAGACGAAGCCGCTGCAACCCCTCGGCGGTAGCAGCGTGCAGCTCGTCAGGATCACCACGTCGCAGCGCCGTTGCGAGGAGCACGTGAAGGGCTCCAAGGCCCTGAAGGGTGTCGTCATGCAACTCGCGGGCCCATCGCTTTCGTTCCTGTTCGGCGGCATCAATTGCGGCTCGCAGCCGGTCATCTCTGACCGATCGGGCGTTTTGGATCGCGATCGACGCCCACGCGGCAAGGGTTACGACAGACGATTCGTCCGTGTCGTTGAACTCGCCGTCGACTTTGTCGGTGAGGTACAGATTCCCGTACGCCTGTTCGTCTATCAGGATCGGGACCCCAAGAAACGACTTCATGAGCGGGTGCCCCGGCGGGAACCCAACCGCCGCAGGATGCTCTGAAAGGCGCGACAACCGAAGTGGTCGCGGGTCCTTGATCAGTAGCCCGAGTACTCCGTGCCCGCGCGGAAGATGCCCAATTCTTTCGCCTTGCGCCGCAGGGATTCCATAGGTGATGAATCGTTCAAGCTCATCGCGGTCGTTGTTGAGGATCCCAAGCGCTGCGTACTTTGCGCCGGTCAGGTCGCGGGCAGCCTCAGTGATCATGCGTAGCAGCGACTCGAGGTCGAGATTCGCCGTAAGACTTCGCCCGATCTCGAGAAGTCGTACTTCGGCGTCTTTGGCTTCCGGCCTAGTTTCCATTGGCAAGAGGTCCTGCCGGGCGAGCGTTGCGAGGCATGTCCACGATCTGACGGTACGCGAGCGATGGGTCCGAGTGATCCAATGGATTGGAGCGCTACTGCGAGATCGTCGGCCGGACGCCGCTGTCACCGCTGGACGAACCAGGAATTTCTATGGCGGCGGCCATCGCAGCGCACAGCGCTGCCGGATCGGCGGAGCGCGCCAGCGTGCGCTGCAGCTGCCCAAAGGCGATGGTTCCGAGTATCGCGGGGAGAACCAGTTGGAACGCGCGGTAGGCGAGTACAGCTACGGTCGCTTCGGCGATGGGACTGCCGTAGATGGCCAACGCAATGATCAGCGCACCGTCGGTTCCACCGATGCCGCCGGGAACGGGGAGGAGTCCACCGAGCTGACCCAGCGTGTAAGCGAGCACGAGGGCAGCAATTGGCGGTCCGCCGCCAAACGCCTGAAAGGCGGCAGCGAGAGTCGCGACGTCGAAGGCCATGTACGCGACGGCGCCGACGACAACGAGCGGCTGACCGGAGATGACCAACGCGACCGCGTCGTGGATGCCGTCCCTGACAGCCGCCGCGACAGGCTCCAGCCTCTTTCGTATCGGGCCGTTGGTGACCGCAGCGGTGCCCGTGGGCAGCAGGCGCGGCAACGCAAGGATGACCACGATCACCACAACGGCCAGGATCGCCGGGCCGAGTGTCAGGGCCGTCGACGCCGAACCAGCAACCAGGCCGGTCGCCAGGGCGACGCCCGGCACGATTGCCGCAACGAAGTTGACTGAGCTTGTGATCACGTACAGCGCGACGGATCGTCGGGCGATGTGCTCGGTCGGCATGCCGCCGCGCTTCAGCGCCCACGCACCGAGCGCGAGGCCGCCGGTGCCCCCTGTCGGCAACAAGACGTTCGCCGCCTGTTCGGAGAGCGCGATCTCGTAGCTCAGCCGCCATGCGAGGTGCCGACAGATCACGCCCCTGAAGACGGCGACGAAGGCGAGCAGCGAACCCAGCTCCATGATTAAGGCGACGACGAGCCAAGCGGGCTGGGCGCCCGCCATACGTGTTCGAACGTCATCGAGCCCCGGCAGAGTCAGCAAAATCAACGCTATGACCACGACCGCGGCGCCTATTTGCAGGAGACGTCGGACCAGATGGCGGGCATCGAGCTCCGGCGGCATCGCCGCATCCGAAGGTGCGATTTGAGTGGCTGTCGTCGGGTTCGCCACTTTCCGCCTACGTCCCAGCGATGTCACGGCGTCGAAACCCAGTGGCAGGTCCCGGCTGCGTGTGGGTCAGGTCTCGCTCGCTGAGCGCATCGACCTCGGAGAGGATGTGGCTGGGCAGCAGCACCGTACGCAGCCTACGTCAAATCGATGAAGTCGTATCATCGCCGAGCGGGCGAAGCGATGGGTCCAGCCGAGTGTCAGAACTGGTAGTTGTGTCAGCCATCGAAGGGTTAGGGTAGGGCCGACATGCAGTTCATGCCGACGACGCTGTTAATTGACTGACCAGAAGGCAAAAAAGCGCAATTCGCGCGATCGCACAAGCGACGCACTGATCTGGTTTGCTGCGATCGTCATCGCGGCCGCGACCATCGCGCTCTACGCGGACGCCAATCTGTTCGACTCCGCGCGTTTTGCCGACCACGCACAGGAGGCGTTGCAAGAGCCCGAAGTTCGAGACTTGGTGTCGGACCGGCTCGGCGACTTTGTCGTCAACGAGCTCGCCGAGGACGCGGTCGCGGTCCGACCGCTGCTCGACTCGCTCTCAGCGATCGTGATCGAGAGCGCCGCATTCCAGCGGCTCTTCCGTAGCGCTGTGCTCCAGACCCATCGGGCGCTGATCGACGGCGACGCCGACAGCGCAGTGCTCACGATTGCCAACGTCGGCATCATCGTCAGCCAGGGCCTGAGGCAGCTCGCGCCCGATATCGGCAGCCAGATCCCCGAAAGCTTTGACGATGCCCTGTTGCGGGTCGCGAACTTCGAATCGATACAGGGACTCAGCGAGGCAGCGAAGTTGAGCAACGACCTCGCTATCTATCTGTTGCTCTTCGCGGTCGTGCTGCTGATTGTCGCGTTCGTGGTTTCGACCGAACGGTTCCGTTCGATCGGTCGCCTCGGTGTATCGCTGATCCTCGGCGGCGGACTTGTCGTCGCTGTCTACTTCGTCGCGCGCTTCTTCGCGTTGCGGCCAGCGGTGAGTGGCGGGGTGGTTGGACGCGACGTCGGTGATCTTGTCTGGGACGCCTTCATGAGCGACCTTCTCACGATCGCCGTCCTGCTCATTGGACTTGGAGTGGTGCTCTCGATGGTGATCGATGGCGTTCTGAGCGGAGTGCGCGTACAGGATCGCGTCCGCAGGTTCGCCGACCGCGTGCGGTCACCTGAATCCACGCGGATGCGCATCGGTTGGGCGCTTCTCACCATCGCCGTCGGGCTTTGGCTCGCGCTTGATCCGCTTGAGGCCGCGGGATTCGCGCTGACGGTGATCGGAGTAATTGTTGTTGCGATCGGCCTGCAAGAGCTCGCGTTGATTGCTTCTCCAGCTCCGAGTACAGAATCCGGCGAGGCCGCCGCCGAGTTGCGAGGTCAGCGCAAGAAGTACGCGCGGGTCGCTGCCGTCGCGGCGATCGGGGTGATGGTCACAGTGACAATCGTCGGAGCTGTGCAAATCGGGGGTGGGCTCCAGTCTCTCGGCCTCACGCGTGGAGCAGGCGCGTGCAACGGCGCTGTGAATCTCTGCAATCGCAAACTGAACGAAGTCGCGATCGCAGCGACACACAACTCGATGTCGGTCGCGTCGAGTCCGAACTGGCTTTTTCCGGCACAGGAGGAGTCGATCGCGACTCAGCTCAACGACGGTATCCACGGCCTGCTCTTCGACGTCTACTACGCCTACCCGGGCCGCCGCGTCTACACCGACTCGGTGCGCAGCTCGCCGAAGGCGAGGGCAGAGATCCGGTACCGGTTTGGCGATCAATTCGTCGACGCAGCCGATCGCATCCGACGCTCGATCTCCAAGCCAGCCGGGGTCGATCCGGAGCTCTTCATGTGCCACGGCTTTTGCGAACTCGGCGCGACGCCGCTTGAGGACGCGACCTCCGCGCTACGCACCTACATGGAGCAGAATCCTCGGGAAGTCGTGGTCGTGGTCGTCGAGGACTACGTGCCCTGGAAGGATATGGCCGAGAAGTTCGAAAAGGCCGGCCTGCGCAAGTACGCCTATGAGGGCCCTTGGGGCCCGGAGTGGGCAACGCTTGGCGAGATGATCAGCAAGAATCAGCGACTGGTGCTGATGACCGAGAACGAAAGGCCGACGATCCCGTGGATGCACAACGCGTACGAGGCGGTCCAGGAAACGCCGTTCCAGTTCTCGAACGTGGAGCAGTTGCGCAGGCCGTCCTCATGCGACCGAAAACGCGGCTCGCCAGAGAACACGATGTTCTTGATCAACAATTGGGTCGACACCGCGCCAAACCCGAGGCCGAGCATCGCGCGCAAGGTGAACAGCTTTTCGTTCCTCTCAGAGCGGATCGCGCGCTGCGAGAAGAAGCGCAATCTGCTGGCCAATCTCGTTGCGGTGGATTTCTACCGTGAGGGCGACCTCTTCGGGGTCGTGGATGAGCTGAATGCAAACCGTTAGCACGACCATCATCTCCCTCGGCGACGCCGATCAGGCGGGGCGTGAGGCAGCTTTCCTCGTGCTCCTGGGGTTCGTCGTCTCATTTCTGTTCATCCGCACAAGCGCACGTGTGAATCGCGCGCAGGTGAAGTGGTGGCCCGGAAGCGTTGAGACGCGATCTGGCCTGCACCTTCATCACCTGGTGTGGGGCATCTCGCTGATGCTGATCACCGGCTTTCTCGGATTCGCAATCGAGGAAGGCACGCCGTGGTATCAGGGGACGGCAATTCTGTTCGGCGTCGGCTGCGGCTTGACGCTCGACGAGTTCGCTCTATGGGTGCACCTCGATGACGTCTACTGGACGCAGGAGGGGCGGATTTCGCTTGATGCGGTGGTTCTTGTGGTCGCCTTCATGGGTCTCGTCGTGATTGGGGCGCGGCCGTTTGACCTCGGCGAGGGCTCCTCAAGCCCAGTCGAAGTCTTCACGATCCTTCAGGCGCTTGCCCTCTCGGTGATTTCGTTCTTCAAGGGTCGGATCGGCCATGGCGTCGTCGCAATCTTCATCCCCTTTTTCGGTCTCTGGGCGGCGTGCCGACTGGCGACTCCGAACTCGCCCTGGGCGCGGCACTTCTACACGGACAAAAAGCTCGGCCAGGCCTCGGAACGCTTTCCACCCGACAGGCGCGCCATGCGCTGGCGCAAAACCTTCTTCAACGCGATTGGCGGAAAAGTCTCCGATTAGCGGCGCGAAAGTAGTACGCCGCCCTGATCAGCTTTTTGAGCACCCCGGTGTGGACCGACTCAAGATCCTTAATGTAAAGGCACCCCTTGCCGGAGCCGTGCGGCCCCAGCTCTTTCAGCAGTTCGGGGCTTTCGTCGGCGTTCTTCAAGCCGTAGATCGTAGTTTCATTGTTCAGTCCTGATGTATTTGAATCAGGTTTCCGCAGGTGTCGTCAAATATCGCCGACGTGCCTGATGGCCCGGTCTCGGGGTCGCTTGTAAATTTCACGCCGAGCGCGGTGAGTCGCTCATACTCGGCTTCGACGTCCTCAACGCCGAAAACGACAACTGGGATGTTCTCGTCGTGAAGGCCCTTCATGTAGTCAGCGGCGATCGAGTTGTCGCTCGGCTCGAGCAACAGGCCGACGTCCGTGCGCGGATCGGCCGACTTCACGATGTAGAGATTGTGTTCGGGCGAGGAGAGCAGTTCCATGAACCCAAGCGTGCCGACATAGAACTCGAATGCCGCCGCCGGGTCCTCAACGTGGATGCTGCACATCTTCACTCGCATTGAACGAGCGTAGGCGTTCGCCGCCGATAAGGTGGACAGCATGATTCGAACTGCGCTCGCTCACCGCAATCGGCTCCTCGCCACGCTCGCCGTTTCTGCCCTCGCGTTCGCAGCGACTGCAACCTCGGCTGGTGCGGTTGCCTTCGGTCTTTCCACCTTCAAGACTTCGATTGACGTCAAGCTCGACATCACGGAGAATTCCGAATGGAAGGGGATCAGGCCCGGCTGCTACGCACCCGGTGAAGAGTTCGGGATGAACTATAAGCTGGGCATTGATTCGCGGCCGAAGAAGAGCTCCAAGATCAAGACCGGGATCGCATCTTTGACCGGCGCATCCTTTGGCGTAACACCGAACTACGGAGCGAAAGGCAGCTTCCGGCAGCTGGGCAAGCCATCACAGTGGACGCTCCAGACGCAGTACCCAGCCGGATGCTCAGGTTCGGCCCCCGCGCCACCACCGTGGGCATCGTCGCCGCAGTGCAAGACGATCAGCGAGCGCGTCTACGCCACTCTCCGTCAGAGTGACATCAAGGAGCCTGACGCGCAGGACGGCTCGGTGCTTGACGGCACGCTGATTCTCATGCGCGTGAAAAAGGCCTCTCCTTCATTGGGCACAAGCATCGGCAATCCGTGCCACCGGACACTGCAAACTGTCTACGCCGAAGGCGTTCAGTCGCTCGTAGATATTTCGCTGAAGACGACGATCATCGAGGTTCCCGTGCCGCTTTTGCGGCGCAAGATGGAGAAGCTCGCCAAGGGGTCAGACAGGGCGCGTCCGGAGTTCAACATAGCGATTCGCGTGGCCGGCGATTGTGACTCGATGCGCATGACGCCGTACACCGGCCCGGACCCCGATTTCATCGCCGATCGAATCGGTCTCCCGCATCAGGCTCTGGGCGATTCAGAGGGCAAGGCGGCCAATTCGCTCTGCCGCCTTGCAGGCAGGGGCACCGCCACGGTCACCAGAGTCGGCCCAGTCGTAGAGACGCTTGTTCCGAAGTAACTCGCTGGAGGCGCTTCTCGCGCATCACGAAGCGCTGCATGTTGTGGCCACCGCCCGATAGTCGTATGCCGCGACTCTAACCTGTCCCCATGCAGAAAGCCGATCCGCGCAGGATCTCCATGCGGGAGATCGCATTTGTATGCGCTGGCGCGGCGCTGCTGGCGGTCGTCATGCACTGGCCGCTCCCGCTACACCTGGCCGATGTCTTTCCTCGCGACCTCGGCGACCCGATCGTCCAGGCCTGGCAGGTGGCCTGGGGTGGACACGCCCTGATCACCCAGCCGCTCGAGTTCTTCCAGGCCAATCAGTACTGGCCCCTCAAGGACACACTTGCATTCTCTGATGCGTTGATCGGCTACGCGCCGACCGGGTTGATCGGGAGCGGGGTGGAGGCGGCGACGATTCGTTACAACCTGCTTTTCCTGTTTGCCTACGCACTCGTATTTGCGGGCGGCTACCTGTTGGCGCGTGAGCTGAAGTTGCCTCCTGCGGCTGCGGCGGTCGCTGGCGCGGCGTTCGCCTACGCACCGTGGCGCTTGGAGCAGGATGGGCACCTGCACGTGATCTCGAGCGGCGGCATTCCGTTGACGCTTTTCTTGTTGGCACGCGGCTACCGGCAGGGCAGCGTGAAGACGATCATCGCCGGCTGGCTGGTGGCTGCCTGGCAGGTCAGCCTTGGCTTCACGCTCGGCCTGCAACTTGGGTATCTGCTTGCGTTTCTGGGCGTGCTCGTCGTGATCGCGCTTGCTCGCGGAGGTCGCGAGAAGCTCCCTCCGCGCCGGGTTCTGGTCGCGACGGCGGTAGGTGGATTGATCCTGCTCGTGACTGCAGTCACGCTCGCGTTGCCGTATCAACGCGTACGTAGCGAGCACCCTGAGGCCGAGCGCAGCCTTGCGCGCGTGGCCAACGGCAGTCCCCCGCTGTGGTCGTTTATCGCCGCGCCCAAGAACAACGTTCTCTGGGGCAGCGTGACGGAGTCGATCAGAGACTCGCGTCTCACCTCGATAGCCGAACAGACGCTCTTCCCGGGCCTGGTGATCACCGCGCTCGTTCTGGCGGGATTGGCAGCGCCGGTCTTTTCAGTGCGACTGCGGATCGGTCTGGGGGTTGGCGCGCTCTTCTTGATCCTCCTGTCTCTCGGCGTGCGTGAGGGCGGTGTGGGTCAATACCTGCCGTACCGCGCGCTCTATGAGTTCGCGCCCGGCTGGCAGGGGGTCAGGACGCCCGGGCGTCTGAACACGCTCACTTCACTGATCTTCGCGCTGCTCGCCGCGGCAGGCGCCGCGTCGTTGCTCGATCGTTTCAGCAGGCGAGGCTCCATGGCGATCGGGGGCGTGCTCGTGGCGTTGATCTGCTTTGAGTTCGTTGGCGATGTGCTGCCAGACGCTCCGCCCGAGCCTGCGGGCGCAAAGGTCGCGATTGCTGCTCCGCAACTGCATCTGCCAGTCACGATCGCGGCAAACCGCAGGTACGTCTACTGGTCGACCGAGGGATTTCCGGAGATCGTCAACGGCCGCGCGAGCATCGATCCGACTTCCTTCACCAAACTCACGGCCGAAGTCTCGGGCTTTCCAGACAGGCGCTCCGTCGCGGCGCTCAAGGCGCTCGGCGTTCGCAGCGTCGTGCTGCATCCGTACTTACTCGTTGGCACACGCTGGTCGAAGTCGGCGTCCAAGCCGATCGACAACCTCGGAATCTCACGCAGAGTCCAGTGCGACCTGATCGTCTACGACCTGCCGATTCCTCCGGGCAAAGGTCGCCCGTTGCGCTAGTGCGGCTCCGGCGACCAGGGCCAGCGCGAGCGCGGCGAGCATCCAGACGAATGGCGCGTAGGCGTGGTCATTGCCAGGAAACTGAGGCACGGGTCGGCGCGGGGCAATCGATGCGGCAACGGCCCAGGTGAGCACGGCCACCGTTGCGATCGTGATATCGCGCGGCTTGATCCGCATCGGCGATGTCGCAGCGATCACAAAGATCAGCGAGGCAAACAACGGGATCAAGAAGGGCAGGATTCCCCACCACTTGTTGTCAACGCCAAAGCCGTTGATCCACGTCTGCTCGAAGTTGACCATTTCCACCAGTCGCGGCCAGATCCCGAGTTCGCCGTGGCCGATCATCGGCAGAGTTGCGGTCGCGGTCGCCATCACGAGCATCGATGGAACGATCAGGGCGAGGGCCGTTGCGGGGAGTTTCTTGAAGGCTGGGGCAAGCGCAATTCCGAGGAACGGGAGCGCGGGAATCAAAAAGCGAGGGCCTGGCGTGCCGCCGCCAAAAGGCAACCAGTAGCCCGAGTTGTAGGCGAGATACGCCAAAAAGATTGCGCCGATCACTCCCGCCTCGGAACGCCGTCCGCCGCGCCACATCAGCACGAGGCCGTAGGACGCCATGAGCAGAATGGGGGAGAGCAGGAAGAGGCCCTTGGCAGTGAAAAGCAGGTCGAACGTGTTGCTGAGCTTCGGGGTGGTGATGCCGAAAAAGCCGACGTCGTTGAGCCCCAGCACGGCATGTCCGTTGGTGCCCTGCTCGGTGATCGCGTTCTTGTAGGAGAAGTACGTGACCGAGCCGAACGTGAGTTGGTTGTAAAGCGCAAGTGGAAGCACGCCGAGAATTCCACCGGCCGCATACGCGCCGCTTCGCGAGAACAACTCCCGCTTGTCACCGAATCCAAACCTTGCGAGCGCGTAGACCCCGATGATCACCGAGGCGAGCCCAAGCGGATACTCGGTCGTGATCGCAAAGCCGCCAAGCAGGCCCGCTGCGAACACCAGCCCCAGTTTCGTGGGCGCCTTGCGCTCCTTCCACAGCAGTGCGAAGGCTCCCAGCACCATCGCCGCGGAGATCACATGCGAGAAGAAGAGCGTCGAGAAGGGCAGGATCATCGTTCCCGCCCCCGTCGCGTAGGCCGCAAGTGTTCCGAACCCGGGCTCGAGCTGATCTCCGATCGCGCGAACGATGAACATGATCCCGAGTGCTGGAAGCACGCTCGCGAGCAGGGTGAGAAACCATACGAAGGGCGTGTAGTTGGTGATCGTCGCCCGCGTTTGCTGGGCGAGTTTCAACGAACCGGCATACATGCCCTCGGGAACGGTGTTCGGGCCCTGGCGAAACGCGCCGGCCCGTTTAGCTCCGTTGACCATGGTCTGGCTGAGCGACTCGGCGCCAATGGCCTTCAAACCGAGACTGAAAGGGAGCACCAGAAACGCCATTCCCGGAGCCTTCACCGAGTAGAAGTGACCCTTGTAGTAGGAATTGTCCTTCGACTCCCAGCTGTACGCGTCCACCTGCGCGGTGCCCTGCTCAAGCGCGCGCACGAGCGCGTAGTTGGAGCTCTGCGCCCAACCCATTCCCTGGACGACGGAGCCCATCGCGATCGCAAGCAGGATCAGCGAGACAGTCGAGAGTTTGCGCCGCATCAGCGGATGTTATGAAAGAACACGTCGATCCCCCATCGCCAGATGTGAAGATCGCGCAACCTCATTTTGTCCACAACTCAGAGGGGTTTGTTTCATCCTCTGGGCTGTGGCGTAGCTGACCGTCCTCGAAGCGCAACGCAAGATGCCGGAACTGCGGCTCGTAGAACTCGTCAACGAAGCTGTTGTTGGCGACTGTGACTCCGTGGTGTTCGGCGATACCAGCCCCCTCGTGGATGTGGCCGCAGAGGAAGAACTTCGGCGGCTTGCGGGTCATCTCGGTGAGGGTGTGGCGATTGCCGACGTGCTGCTGGCCGCTCCAGAGACGGTCGAGAATGCCGAACGGCGGCCCGTGCTGCAACCATATGTCGGTCCCCTCGGGGATCGCGGCGGCAGCGGCCTCGAGTTTCGCATCATCGCCGTAGAAGGCCCAGTTTTGAAGCTTTGGCACCCACGGTGACCCCCACAGGCTGACGCCGCCGAGATCAATTCGTTCGTCGATCACGAGATCGGCGGGAAGATCGGGCCAGTCGGTGCGCGCTTCGAGGATGAAGTCGTGGTTCCCCGGTACAAGCACGATGCGATCGGCCGGGCACGCGGTGAGCCACTGGCTGAACTCGCCTTCGATCCACCTGGTCATCTGCACCAGATCGCGTTCGCCCTCGAGCGGGCATACATCGCCGCCGAGCAGCAGCACGGCGCAAGGGTCCACACGCGGGAGCATTCCGTGCAAGTCCGAGTACGCGCGGATCAGCATGGCGGCAGGCTAACCGGCGGCGCGGGTGCTGCCCGCTCTCGGCCATGCAGCTGCTGATCGTCGTCGCAGACGATCGCGCTCCAGCGTCTGAAGAAGCCCGACGCGGCGAGCGAGCCGGAATCAGGCGCCGCCAATGCCCAAGCGGTCGGCCTCGCGCGCGAGTTCTTCGTCGTGCGGGTTGTCAAATGCGTTGAGCGATTCCTGTTCGAGCAGCCCAAGCTCGAGTTCGACGCGCACACGCGTCTCGGGATCGACGATCTCCTTGAGGTGATTGAGCATTGCTCGCATCCGTCGGTGCACCTGCACGGCGTGTTCGCCGTAGATCCGAATCTCGGTCGTTCCCAGCTCGAAGTACTCGATCCAGGTCGGCGCATGGATCAACGCGCGCGGCGTGCCGGTCGAGTCCACGACATAAGTTGGCCCGGGGTGGCGCTCGTAGAGGCGCACGAGAATCGACTCGATTCGGTCGATCGTCTGGACGGATGTGGTCGGGTCATTGATCGCGGGCGAGAGCGCGCGAATCGCAATGTCGACGAGTATGCGCAGGGCGAATGCCGGGTCCTGCCTGACAGTGCGCTGGCGTGAAAGCACGAACACTTTTGCGACCTGCTTGCGCGTGGGTTCGTGCTTTCCGTCGTAGATGCGCACTGCGCCGAGTCGCGAGGACACATACTCGCCGATCTGCGGCAGAACTTCGACGAATCCTCCGGTCACGTCGGCGAGCTTGATCAGCGCTCCACGATCCATAGCTGCGATCACGCCCGGCGCACCAAGCAGTTCGATCTCGGACACCGAGCACCCGGTCGGGAGCGTTGGGGTCGGCATCGCGCGGCCGGCCTTCACTGAAGGGTGGACGTCGTCGATCGCGCGCCAAGCCTGCATTGAGAGGGCGCGAAGGATGCCGCCGATCTGAATCTTTTCAAACGCACGCTGAACGAGCGCGGCAAACCAGGCGAGCGTTGCAACCGCGAGGAGCAGACCGAAAAAAACAGTGAACAGTGGCGCCGCGGAACTTTCGTCGCGCTGTCCGACCGAAGCCAGGGCTCCGAGCGAATACGCCGCCGTGGCTGTAGAGAGCACGAGCGTCCCCATGATGATCGGGTCGCTGCGTAGTTGATTGGCAAGGCGTGGCGAGTAGGAAGACGTCTGGATCTGCGCGGCAATGAACATCGCCGAGAAAACGATTCCGGTGAAGGTGATCATGCTGCCAGCGAGCGCCGTGAAAATCGACTGAACTGTCGATGTGAGGAGTGGCGACTGTCCGCCGATCAGCTCGTCGATCTGCGGCAGCGCAAACGAAAAGAGCAGCGCGACCATGTTCAGAGTCAGAACGACGATCCAGAGCTGACTGATCAACCAGAGTCGGGCGCGAAAAAAGCGCGGCGCAGTTGTGACCGCACGGAGATCGCGGTCCGATCCGGGACTTCCGATCACTGGGCGTTCGCGGGGCACCAGCCGATCCTACGGACGCTACCGGCGACGCCTATACTCGCCGCATTCGGTCGTGACGAGGGAAGTTCGGTGTGAAGCCGACGCGGACCCGCCACTGTGATTGGGTGTGTTTGTCGCACGGGCGCTGAAGTTTTTTCATCCTCAGCCCCCAAGCCACTGGCAGATTTCTGCTGGGAAGGCGCGGCGAAAAGACCTGTCAGCCAGGAAACCTTTCTCGGCCGTGATCGCAAACATATCTATCCCTCGTGGAAAGGGGAACGACCATGCAAAAGGCACTCACGCCTTTTCGAACACGTGTTGCGCTTCTCGCGCTCGCTGCAGTTATGACCTTCGCGGGCTTCGGCGCCGTGAATGCAAATGCCATCACCGTGAACTTGCGCGTTGAAGGCGCGACGAAGACCTTGTTCAGCGGCTCAGTAGCTACCGGCGGCCGCTCTGTTCCTGGCAGCACTGACCGACCGGAGTGTCGAGCAAACACCACCCCGGCGAGCTTCGCAAGCCCCAATACGTTCACGGCGATCGCCGACGCGGTCGGCGAATCGAACATCGCCAGCAGCGGGACCTACTACGGCTGGGGCACGATGCTCTGCGCCGTCAACGGAGAATTTCCGGCAGACACAATTGGAGGCTGGTTCGTGCGGATCAACCAACAGGATTCAACTGCGCCGAACGGTTACGTCACCGCGGCGGACCCGCTCACGGAGGGTTCGAGCGTCGTCGCATTCCTGAGTCCGGCGTACGGGGCATTCGACTCGAGCCTTGAGCTCCGTCTTCCAACGACTGCAAAACCGGGCGTGCCGGTTGGCGGTTTCGTGGACTCATTCGACACCGCTACTGACGTCAAGTCCTCCGGCAGCGGCGCCGCCGTCACGGGCGGAGGCGCGAACGCGACGGCAGGGGCGGACGGTGGATTCTCCATCACATTTCCCTCCGAGGGCAAATTCCTCGTGAACGCCACAGCATCGGGCGCCGTTCGCGGATCGCAATGGGTTTCGGTCGCGGCCGACGCTCCGGCCTTGCCGGTCCTGCAGGCGACTCAGAAGGAGATCAACCAGAAGCGCCGCAGCGTGGCCCGCGCCAACTGCCGGAAAGCGAACCCTTCCAAGAAGGGTGACGAGTACGTCGAGTGCATCCGCACGGCGAACAACCTCGGCCGCACCGTGTCGAAGAAGGACAAGCGCATCGCCGCTCGTCTGCGCTGCCGCATCAGCTACCCACGACCGAGCTCATCGCGCGTGAAGTGCATGCGCGACGCGAACGCGATTGGGAAGTAGCAGGCCGGTGATCCGCCCGGTCTCCGCCTTGCTGATCGCAGCCTGCGCCGTCATCGGCGCGGGCTGCGGCAGCTCGGGCCCGACCGGACCGACGACCAGCGTGACTGTCACGCGCGACTTCGGCGCGTCAGAGATCGCAAGAACCCAGACGGTCGATTCGACGAACGGCCTGACCGCGCTCCGTCAGCTTGAAGCGGTCCACAAGGTGACGACAGCGTACGGCGGCCGCTACGTGAAGTCGATCAACGCCACTGCGGAGGACGGCGACAGCTCGTGGCTCTTCTATGTGGACGGCGTGGAGTCCGACCAGGGCGCGACATCGGTCCGCCTGAAACCCGGGCAGGTTGTGCAGTGGGACTTCCACCCCTGGCAGACGATTCGAACCGGAGGCGCGATCGTCGGCGCATATCCGCTGCCGTTAAAAAAGCGCGGCGTCCGCCTGATCTGTGCACCGACGAAATCCCCCGAATGCTCGGCTGCGCGCAGGGCGCTGACTGCCTCCGGGGTCGTGGTCAGTTCACAGGGGTCCGATCGCGTGATCGTCGGCACCTGGAACAACATCGAGGACTTTGACGGCGTTCGCGACCTGACCAGGTCGGGCGAGAGCAACGGTGCGTACGCACAGTTTTCCGCAGACGGCCGAACGCTGACGCCGTTGTCTGCCGACGGCTCCGAAGGCAACCAGATCAAGAAGCAGGGTGGCCTGCTCTCCGCGTTCTCGGATGCGCGAGGCGTGGTCTGGTTGGCAACGGGAACGGATCCAGCGGGCGTGAGCGCCGCTGTGCAGTTGCTTGAGGCCGGTGGACCCCAGCTGCAGAATCGGTTCGCGATGGCAGTGGGGCCTGCGGGGCCGATCGTACTCCCCGAGCGTGCCGGTCAGTGAGCCGCGCCGCCGACACTGCGGCCCGCGTGCTGAGTTTCGGCTATCGCGATCGTGGCGGGCCGCTGCAGCAGGCGCGCGCGACGACCGTGATCGGTTGGTGCGTCGCCCTGGGACTCGTGCTCGCGCTGTTCATGAACCCCGTGGTGCTTGCTGCCGTGCTGTTTGCGGTGATCGTCATGGCCTGGCGCTGCCGCGTGATCCCGGAGATGCTGGTCGCGCTCGCGATTTCACTGCCGGTGACGATTTTGATCGCACTTGTCAATCCGATCGCCTCGCAGCAGGGTGTGACGGTGTTGGTTGCAGGGATCGAGCTGCCGGTGCTCGGGACGTTTGACATCACTCAGGAAGCTGTTGTTTACGGGCTGGTGCTGGGCTTGCGTTCGGCGGCGATCTTTGCGGTCTGCGCTTTGTACGTCTGCACCGTCAGCCCCGACGAACTGCTCCGAGTCCTGCGCCGCTACTCGGTGCGATCGGCGATCACGGCCTCGCTCGCCGTGCGTTTTGTCCCGACCCTCGCGCGCGACGGAGCGAATCTTGCGACCGCTCGGGCATGCCGTCCGGGCGCGTCGCCATCGACGGGAGCAGTAGTGCGCGCAGCTTTTGCCCGCTCGCTTGAGCGTGCCGGCGATTCTGCGCTCGCGCTTGAGACGCGCGGCTTCGCACTCGCGCGGCCGATGCGCGTCGCCCCGCCGCCCCGGCTTCTGGCCGACCACGTCATCATGGCCTGCTCGATCGCCGTGATCGTGCTCGCAATCGTCGGCATCGCCACGGGGCTCGCGGGCTTCACCGCATATCCACTGACGGAGGTAGCGACGGCGCCGAGTGATCTTGGCGTCGCCGGCGCGATCGCGATCGCCGCCGCGCTGCCGGTGGTGCTCCCAACGAGGCTCACGTGATGGGCTCCCTGACGATCGAACGCAGTTCAGTTGCTGCGCTCCGCTTCGACGAGTTCACTTATGCGTACCCAGGGGCCCTGAAGGCCGCGCTCGAGCTGTCGATCGAGGTTGCGCCCGGCGAGTTTGTGCTCGTATGCGGCAACTCGGGAAGCGGCAAGTCGACATTCCTTCGCGCGATCTCGGGCCTCGTGCCGCACCACTTCGGTGGTTCGGCGGCAGGGAGCGCCGCGATCTGCGGGCTCGACCTGCGCGAGAACTCGTCCGGCGAACTCGCCGCGTTCTGCGGCACGCTGCTGCAGGACCCCGAGACTCAGGTTGTGATGGACAGTGTTCGGGCGGAGATTGCGTTCCCGCTCGAGAACCTCGGTTGGGAGCAGTCGGCAATCGCGATCGCAGTCGAGGAGACCGCCGCCGCACTCGGGATCGAAGCCCTGCTCGGCCGCCGAACCGACGAGCTTTCCGGCGGCGAACTGCAACGAGTGGCGCTCGCCGCCGCTCTGGCGCCGCGGCCCGATGTGCTCGTGCTGGACGAGCCGACGTCGCAGCTCGACCCGGTTGCGGCAGACGAACTGCTCGCGACGCTCGCCCGGCTGAACAACGATCGCGGCACAACGATCATCCTCGCCGACCACCGTCTCGAGCGAGTACTCGACGTCGCTGATCGCGTAGTGATGTTCGGGCGGGGGAAGGTCGTGATTGACGCCGATCCTCAGGAGTTTCTTGAGTTGGCGGCGCTTGACCCCGAGCGATCGCACCTGCTTCCGCCGCTGGCCGAGCTGTTTGACCGCGCAGGCCTTGACCCTCTGCCGCTGAATGCAAAGGCCGCGCGGAAGCGTCTCGGCCCGATCGCCGCACGCATCGCGGCACCCCTCCAGGCTCGGCCCGCAGGACCTGCAGTGCTTGAACTGAAGGGCGTTGGTCACAGCTACGGCCAAGCAGCACCGGTGATTTCCGGCGTCAACTTCGACCTGCGCCCAGGAGAACGGGCCGTGCTGATGGGTGCGAACGGCTCGGGCAAGTCAACGCTGCTTCGCCTGGCTCACGGAGTCCAGACCTTGAAGAAGGGGACGATCGAGCGCGGCGGCGAAGTCGCCCTGCTGCTCCAGAACCCGAACGACTATCTGATCCACGAACGCGTCTCCGAAGAAGCACCCGCCGGAGCGCTCGCCAAGTTCGGCCTCGAGCGCTTCGGCGATCGCGACCCGCGCGATCTCTCCGGAGGCGAGCGTCAACGGCTCGCGCTCGCGATCGTCATGCAGTCCGACCCTGCGGTCCTGCTGCTTGACGAGCCGACGCGGGGGATGGATCAGTTGAGAAAAATTGAACTGAGCACGCTCCTGCGAGCGATCGCCGATCGCGGCACGGCGGTCCTTGTCGCCACTCACGACGCGGAGTTCGCAGCGCACTTTGCTCAGCGCGCGCTGCTGCTGGGCAGCGGCTCACTACTTGCAGATGGGCCTGCATCGGAAGTGCTCGGCGGCGGGTGGCACTTCTCGACTGCGGTCGCAAACCTGATGCCTGGAAGTGGTGCCCTTACGCCTGCTCAAGGTGCGGAACACCTTTGACCTCCGCCGCCGCATGGCAACTCTCGAGCGCTGCGCTCCTGTTGACGGTCTTCGCGGTGGGGTTCGCCTGGTTTGAGCGTTCGCGTCCGCCGGCGCGGATCGTCGCCGCAGTCGCCGCGCTTGTCGCGTTCGCCGTGATTGGCCGAATTCTCTTCGCGCCGTTCCCGAACGTCAAGCCGACCACGGACATCGTGATCATCGCCGGCTTCGCGCTTGGCTTTGCTCCCGGTTGGATGGTCGGCGTATTGACGGCGTTGGTCTCGAATTTCTACTTTGCCCAGGGACCGTGGACGCCGTGGCAGATGCTCGCCTGGGGCCTCTGCGGCCTGCTCGGAGCGACGTTGGCTCGCGGCGGACTGAAGCCTGGGTCGAGCCTGACGAGGCGCGTTCCGATGGCGCTCTGGTGTGGATTGGCGGGCATGGGGTACGGCGTGATCGTCAACTTTGGATCTGCCGTGAATCTCGCAAGCTCGGATATCAGGACGAGCTTCTGGGTGCAGATGGTCGGCTCGTTGCCCTTCGACATCGCGCACTCAATCGCCAATTTTGTCTTCTTCATGATTGCCGGCCCGTTGCTGATTCGCATGCTTGAGCGGCTGCGTCGTCGCGAGGCGTTGACCTGGCCGGAGCCCGCCAGAGACGCTGCGCAATCAGCAAAACCGGCTTAATCGGCGAAAAACAGCCGGAAACGAAACCTTTTGGCGGTCTCGGCGTTTCTATAGGGTAAGTCCATGCGAATCGGTGAAAATCAGCTCGCAACCCAAAATTGGGCTTGCATTTGAGGAGAATATTCCTTATGATGCTCGCGTTGCACTTGGACCGGCTTACCGGCCGAGATCGGCGCATGCGACAGGGTTGTGGGTGGACACGGTCCCCGCACCAGGGTCGTGACAAATTTCGCTGCAAACAGGTATTTTGTCTTGTTCAGCGAAGTGAAACATCCATCAGACGAAGCTTGTAACATTACGTAACAAACCCTTTAGTACCCCGCAGTAATAAATAGTCCGGAGCCAAGACCCCCCATCCCCGCAACTTGGCGCCAATCACTTCACAGAGGCACGCGAGCACCGGTTTCGATCGGCCGTCTCAGTTGGCATGCAGCCCGCGAAGAACATTCAGTCCCCACGCAGAAACACAGAGAGCAAGGCACAAATTGGCAACTTTCACCCAAGACATTTTTGAGATCCCTGAGATCGGCGCGCTGCTTGAAGCAGAGTCGGTCACCGAGGAGCGTCTCCTCGAACTCGTGGAAGTCCACGAGCTTGAAGAAGCCCTGCTAGAAGACCTGCGCTCTCGTCTTGTTGAAGCCGACGTCACCATCATCAAGGGCGAAGATGACGAGGCCAACCAGATCGAGAAGCGCGCGCTGAGCGACCACGCAATCAGCGCCGAGCTCCCGAGCGACCTCACGCGTCACTTCATCAACCGCGCAAGCCGCCACAAGATCCTCACCCGTGAGCAGGAAGTCACGCTCGCCAAGCGCATCGAGCGCGGTGACGAAGTGGCCAAGCGTCAGCTGATCGAGAACAACATGAAGCTCGTGATCAAGCTCGCGGGTAAGTACCGCGACCAGGGTCTCGAGTTCGGAGACCTGATCCAGGAAGGCGTCATCGGCCTCAACCGCGCTGCCGAGAAGTTCGACTGGCGCAAGGGCTTCAAGTTCAGCACGTACGCGACCTGGTGGATCCGCCAGTCAATGCAGCGCGCAACACAGAACCAGGGCCGCACGGTGCGTCTCCCGGTACACGTCGCGCAGCAGCTGGCAAAGATCCAGAAGGCAACCCGTCGCCTCGCCGTCGAGCTCGCCCGCGAGCCCACGGATGCAGAGATCGCCGAAGCCACTGACATGGAGATCGAGGAAGTTGAGCGCGTCAAGCTTGCCGCGCTCAAGCCCACCTCGCTGAGCCTGCCGGTCGGTGAAGGTGACTCCGAGTTCGGAGACTTCCTCGAGGACGAGGACACGATCACTCCAGAAGAGTTCGCAGTCGAGGCCGAGCGTCAGCGCAAGATCACGCGCCTGCTCAGCCGCCTTTCACCCGACGAGCGCCACGTGCTCGCCGAGCGTTATGGCCTGGCCGGCGGAGAGCCGCGCACTGCCGAGGCAATCGCCCGTGGATCCGGCATGACTGCCGCTCGCGTCCGTGAGATCGAGAACGCCGCACTCAAGCGTCTCGCTCAGGACCCAGAGGCAGTCGCGCTGCGCGCCGCGTAACAGCGATCTCATTCAAGACTGAAAAGGGCCTCGTCGAAAGACGGGGCCTTTTTTGTTGCTCGATAATCTGCGGTTTCCCTGAGTCAGAAGAGATAGCGAGTCCCCATGAAGATCATTTACACGCTCACCGATGAGGCGCCCGCGCTGGCGACACGTTCGTTGCTTCCAATCATCGAGGCATTCGCCGGAACCGCAGGTGTTGAGGTCGAGCACCGCGACATCTCGCTGGCCAGCCGGATCCTGGCCCAGTTCACCGATCAACCGGACACACTCTCCGAGCTCGGCGCGCTGGCCAAGACGCCAGAGGCGAACATCATCAAGCTTCCGAACGTCAGCGCGTCCGTGCCTCAGCTGAAGGTGGCAATCGAAGAGTTGCAGTCACAGGGCTTCGCCATTCCCGACTACCCAGAGGACCCCTCAGCCGACGAAGAGCGCGACGCCCGCGCCAAGTACGACGCGGTCAAGGGCAGCGCCGTGAATCCGGTTCTCCGCGAGGGCAACTCCGACCGCCGGGCTCCAGCCTCGGTCAAGCAGTATGCGCGAAAGCACCCGCATTCGATGGGTGCCTGGTCGCCTGACTCAAAGACGCACGTTTCGACCATGAGCGCGGGGGACTTCCGCTCGTCCGAGAAGTCCGTGACCGTGGATGCGGCGACCGATGTGCGCATCGAGCACACGGCGGCCGATGGCACCGTCACAGTGCTCAAGGAATCGACCGCGTTGCTCGCCGGCGAAGTGATCGACGCTGCCGTGATGAGCAGGGCCGCGCTTGCCGAGTTCTTCACGCAGCAGATTGCCGAAGCCAAGGAGCAGGGCGTGCTCTTCTCGGTCCACCTGAAGGCGACGATGATGAAGGTCTCCGATCCGATCATCTTCGGCCATGCCGTTCGCGCGTTCGTGGGCGACGAAATCTTCGAGCAGTACGACGACGTCAGCGCCAACGACGGCCTCGCCAGCCTGCTCGGCGAGCACCCCGAGGCCGAGGCGGCCGTCAAGGAGCTTCTTTCGGGCGGACCAGATCTCTTCATGGTCGATTCGGACCGTGGGATCACCAACCTCCACGTGCCGAGCGACGTGATCGTTGACGCATCGATGCCCGCTCTGATCCGATCATCCGGCCAGGGCTGGAACGCCGCGGGCGCCCAGGAAGACACCAAGTGCGTGATTCCCGACTCGAGCTATGCGGCGCTCTACACCGAGACGGTCGAGCACTGCAAGAAGCACGGCGCCTTTGACCCGAAAACGATGGGCACCACACCGAACGTCGGGCTGATGGCCCAGAAGGCCGAAGAGTACGGCTCGCACGACAAGACATTCGAGATCGCCGTGCCGGGAACCGTGCGCGTGATCGACAGCTCAGGCACGACCTTGCTTGAGCACGAGGTCGAGGCTGGCGACATCTGGCGGATGTGCCAGGCCAAAGAGGCGCCGATTCTCGACTGGGTGCAGCTTGCAGTCCGCCGCGCTCGCGCGAGCGGCATGCCCGCGGTCTTCTGGCTCGACGAATCGCGCCCGCACGACGCCGAGCTGATCAAGAAGGTGCGACCGGAACTTGAGCGGCTCGGTGTCGACGGCTTGCAGATCGAGATCCTTCCCGTCGCCGAGGCAGCGCGCTTCACACTGGAACGCGCTCGCGCTGGCGCAGACACGATCTCGGTCACGGGAAACGTGTTGCGCGACTACCTGACCGACCTTTTTCCGATCCTCGAACTCGGCACGAGCGCAAAGATGCTCTCGATCGTCCCGTTGATGAACGGGGGAGGGCTGTTCGAGACGGGCGCCGGAGGTTCGGCACCCAAGCACGTGACGCAGTTCCTCAAAGAGAACCACCTGCGCTGGGATTCGCTGGGTGAGTTCCTCGCGCTTGCGGTGTCGCTCGAGATGCTCGCCGAGAAGACTGACAACGCCCAGGCCAAGATCCTCGGCGAGACCCTGGATCGCGCCACCGGCAGCGTGCTCGAGAACGGCCATTCGCCGTCACGCAAGGTCGGCGAGCTGGATAATCGCGGCAGCCACTTTTATCTTGCGCTCTACTGGGCGCAGGAGCTTGCTGCCCAGGCTGACGACCCAGAGCTTGCGGCCCGGTTCACGGCAGTTGCTGAACGGCTCGCTGGCGACGAGGAAGCGATCGTGGCCGAGCTCAACGGCGCGCAGGGACCGAGTGTGGAAATCGGCGGGTATTACCACCCGGACGAAGACCGAACGGTCGCCGCGATGCGTCCGAGCGAGACGTTCAACGCGGCACTCGCGGCACTCGCTGGCTGACCTCGAGCTCTACTCACAAGTAGCCCTCAGCTGAAGCTGGCTGGGCAGGCATACGAATACATTTCCGCAATTCTGTTGCGAACCTCCGGGAATGCCGTTATACCTACTAGTGATGGGGAGAGGCACAACCGCTTTGCGTGGGGATGGATTCCTCGCGCGGCGCCTCGAGCGTGCGTTTGACATGGTCCTGCGCCGGCGCGTGGGCATGCGCGACTGGGTGCTCGCGGTGACAGTCGTCTCGATCGCTCAGCTCAGCGGCGTGAACGCGATCGGCTGGGTTCCCTTTTTTGTTCTTCTTCTCGTGGCTTTAAGTGCACTCTGCTCGTGGGGATACGTGTTTCCGCGGCTGGCCCCGACCAAGGCGCTGCAGCTTGAGGCGTGGATGAACGCCGGGACTGCTCTTGCCGCGCTGTTTCTTGTGAGTGTGAGCCGGGGGCCCGAAAGCCCGTACATCTTCTTCTATGCCCTGCTGATCGTCTTCGTGGCAGCATTTGTCGAGAGCTCGCGCGCCCGAATCGCATTGTTCGCCCTGGCCTCGGTCTGTGCGCTTGCGCCGATTGCATACGACTGGGACGAGGCAGTTTCATCGGCCTTCATCCCGACGATTGTGATCGCAGTCGCGGTCTGGCTTGCGGCCGCCGCGCTGATCGCTCTGAAGCGCGTTTCGGCGGTCAACGCCGAGCTTGAGGCGCGTCGACTCGGCTTCGTGGATCCCCTCACGCGAGCGGCGAACCGGCGAGCTGCAGGTCTATATTGCGACGACTTGTCCGCCGAAGAGATCCCATTCGCTGTTGCGATCGTTCGCGTCGCAGGAATCGACGAGATCAACCGCACGCTTGGCCACTTCGTGGGCGACGAGGTGATCCGCCGGGTTGTGCTGGCGATGCGCGATGCAAGCATCGAGGTCGACCAGGTCGCCCGACTCGGCGGCGCAGAGTTTGTTGTGATCCTTCCCGGTGCTGATATTGCCGGAGCCGAACGTTGGCGGACGCGCTTCCATGAACGTCTCGAGATCTCCAACGCGATGACAGACGACGGCGCGCGCGTTTCGGGAAGCGTCGGCTGCGCCGCGAGCGCCGTCTCTGGAACGAGGCTGAACGACTTGCTCGCGGCTGCCGACGAAGACTCCGAGGCGATCGCAGAGCGCGATGTGCCCACAAGCGGAGTCCCCGCGCTGCCAGCCGAGCGTGCCGAACGACTGCGCGCCCAGATGGAATCCCAGGCGGACGCCGACCGGCGCTCCGTGCTCGCGAGTATCGATGCCCCGACTGGCGTCGCCATGTCTGCCGGCGCGGCGATTCTTGTCGGCGCGGCGGTCGCGGTTACCGGTGGGGCTTCGAGCATTCTTTTCAGCTTTGCGATCCTTGTCGTCGCGTACTTTGGAACCTTCGGTTCGCGCCGCGAGATGCTGTTTGCAACGGTTGCGATGCTCGTCTCTGGGCTTGCTGCAGTGATCGCCAACACGCCAGTTTCCAACACCGAACAGACACGAGTACTGACGATCCTTGCAACGATCGCCGTGCTCGCAGACACCGTGCAGCGCAACAGTCGAAAGCTGACAATCTCCGAACGTCGCGCGGCCGAACTCTCGCTCGTGGACCCGCTCACCGGATTGGCCAACCGCACGGCATTCGAGCGCGACCTGGCGGCGATGGTGCCGCGTAACGCCGGCACCAACCAAGCTCGCGAGCTGAAGATCGACGGACCGCCGGCGGTGGTCGCCCTGGACTTCGCAAACTTTCAGTTCGCGCGGCAGCGGCTTGGACACAGCGGGGCGGACCTGCTGCTCGTCGAGGTCGCCGAAACGCTTCGAGACTCACTCGCTGGCGTCGGCACGGTCTACCGCATCGGCGGAGATGAGTACGCAACGATCATCCGGTCGCACCACATGCAACACGTCGACGCAGTCGGCGCGCGCTGCGCCGACGCGCTCCGAGCGCTCGATGGCGACGGCCGCTACGCCGACCAGGGTGTCGGAATCGAGTTTCACGTCGGCGGCGCGATTTGGAGCGACGGCATGACTGCGGCGGACCTCGCGGCGGCCGCGATTTCCCAGCAATCGGCCGTCGTACCGGCCCCGGGATTTGAGTCTGTGGTCAGTTAGCGAGCGCGCGGGATGTTCGCGAACTTGGAGTAGTACGGGTCGACGCCGGCCTGCACGACCAGTGCGCGACCAGTGTCTTCGCTCGCGAGCACGCGTAGCGCGGCATCGGCGACTGTGCGCGGCTCGATGATCGGTACGCCAGCGCTCGTAAGTGCTTCTCGAACCCCAGTGATGATTGCGGTATCCGCGAAGCCGGGACAGATCGCGTTCACGCGGATGCCCTCGTGGGCGTGGGCCGGTCCAAGGGCACGTGCGAGCGCAACCACGGCCGCCTTGTTTGCGCCGTAGACGGGCTGCGGAGCCATCGCTGCGAGGCCGGCAAGTGAAGCTGTCGCGAGCACCGATCCTCCGCCCGACTCGATCAGGGCTGGCCTGGCGGCATGAAAGCCGTAGACAACTGCGTCGAGGTTGATCGACATCGCCCAGCGGTACGCCTCCGGGTCGAAATCGTCGCCGAGCGAGAAGGGGCTCTCGATACCGGCGTTCAGCAACACAAGATGCAGTCCGCCGAAGCGATCGGTCGTCTTGGCAATCACATCGGCGTTTGCCGCGGCGTCGGTCACGTCGAGCGGCTCGAATGCGCAGCCGAGATCCTCGGCCACGGCGTTGCCGTTCACCTCGTCGATGTCGGCGATCATCACGATCGCGTCCTGCTCGAGTAGTGCCTCCGCGAATGCCTTGCCGAGGCCATTCGCGCCACCTGTGACCAACGCGACCTTGCCGCGCAGCGCGCCGTCCTCGAGCGCTGGAGGTGTCTCGACCTCTCGTGCCTTGGAGCTCGCCGCTTCCATGCGCCAGATACTACGCGCGGCGCCCATGCCGGAGCCTGCGCCGCTGGTGGGGTAGCGTTCGCCGCGGTGATAGCGCGAGCGACAGCACTCAAGTCTCTGGAGTCCCAAGAGTTTGACGTCCTTGTGATCGGCGGCGGCGTCACCGGCGCCGGGATCGCGCTCGACGCCTCAAGTCGCGGCTACGACGTCGCGCTGATTGAGCGCGACGACTTCGCCTGCGGGACCAGCAGCCGGTCCTCGAAGATGGTCCACGGCGGCCTGCGATACCTGCAGAACTTCGACATCGCGCTCGTGCGCGAGGCGTTGATAGAGCGGCGAATTCTCTCGCGGCTCGCCCCGCACCTGGTCTGGCCCACGCCATTTCTCGTCACGGCGTTCGAGGGCGAGCGGATCGATCGAAAGATCGGCGTTGGCTTGAACATGTACGACGCGATGCAGCGTGGGCAGGCGAGCAGCAAGTCTGATCAGCAGCGCCGCGCGGACTTGGCGGGCAGTTCGCTGAAGGCATATCGGGCTGAGTTCGAGGAGGCTGAGTGGACTCCCGAGCGCCACCGGATGATCGATGGCGACGAGGTCAAGCAACGTGTCCCTGCGCTCGCCGGTCGCGACCCTAGGTCTGCCTATCTCTTCTATGACTGTCAGACCGATGACGTTCGGCTCGTACTGACGATTCTCGGCGAGGCCGAGCGTTACGGCGCCCTTCTCGCCAATGATGTCTCCGCAGAGGAAATCCTCGAGGCGGGCGCCGAAGTCGTCGGCGTCCGCGCGCGCGACGTGCAGAGCGGCTCCGAGTTCGACATTCGTGCGCGCCACGTCGTGAACGCGACTGGAGTGTGGGCAGATCAACTCAAGCCCGACGACGCCCGCGAGACCGACGTTCCGGTGATCAAGCCGAGTCGCGGCACACACCTGACCTTTTCACAGGAGGACCTTCCACTGCGCAAGACCGCCGTGGTGGTGCCCGCGGGCGAGGGCCGGATGATGTTCACGCTTCCGTGGATGGGCCGCACGCTGGTCGGCACGACTGACGTCAACTACGAGGGCGATCTGTCGCATGTCGCGCCGCCGATCGACGACGTCGAGTACATCCTCGGTGCACTCAATGACTTCTTCGGCACAGAGTTGACCCCGGCCCACATCACCGGTGCCTACGCGGGTGTACGACCGCTGATCTCGACCGGCGATCCCAAGAAGTCGGTCGACATCTCACGAACATCCGAGATGTACGAAACGCCGAGCGGGATGATCACGATGACCGGCGGAAAGCTGACAACCTGGCGCCCGATGGCCGAGCAGGTTGTTGATCGCCTGGTCGCGCGCGACCGCCGCGAGGCTCCGTCTCGTACGGAGGAGGTACCGCTCGGGCTGCCGATCGATCCGGCCGAAATGCCGGTTGCGCCAGGAATAGAGGAGGACGTAGCGACGCATCTCGCGGCTCGCTACGGATTTGCCGCAGGGCAGATCATCTCGATGGTTCGTGCCGACCCCGCTCTGGGCGAACCGATCGTCGCAGGCATGCCCGATCCGCTCGCCGAAGTTCTGATGGCAGTGCGCAACGAGCAGGCGCAATCGATCGGGGACGTTCTGCTGCGACGCACGCGTTTGGGCCTGCTGAGCGCGCGCGAACTGATCGCGGGCGGGGGAGACGTCCCGATGGCCGTCGATCACATATGCCGGGTGATGGGCGAAGAGCTCGGTTGGGATGAGGCTCGCCGGACCAACGAGTGCCAGGAGTGGGAACGCGTGGCGGTCGCCGAGGGGATCCTGCCCTAAGCGTCGTGGGACGTCCGGTTCCAGAACCGGATCGTCGGCACATCGTGTTCGAACGACAGAGCGCTCGCGGCAGCCGTCGACAGCATCAGCCGCTCTCCGCCGGTGATCGGCAGCTCAAGCCAGCGCGCCGCCAGCGAACGCAGAATGTGGCCGTGTGCGAAGACGATCGCGTCGCCGGTTCCGCCGGAGGCCTGAGCCATCAACTCCTCGACGATGCGGTCGCAGCGCGCAGCTACAACCTCGGGCGATTCGCCTCCCGGGCAGCCATCACGCCAGAGATTCCAACCTGGGTTGATCGCTTGAATCTCGAGCGAGGTCAACCCTTCGTAGTCGCCGTAGTCCCATTCGCGCAGATCCTCGCGCAGCTGCGAGCGCTCTCGCAGCCCGACGCGCGCGGAAGTCTCCGTGGCACGAATCAGCGGACTGGACAGGACCAGGTTGTAATGGTGTCCACTGACAAAGGGGATCATCGCCTCGGCTTCGCGCTCGCCCTCGGGGGTGAGCGCGATGTCTGTGTTCCCGGTGTGGCGTCCACTGAGGCTCCATTCGGTCTGGCCGTGGCGCATCAGAATCGCCTCGAACTTTGAGTACTCGCTCACGCATGCAGCTTCACAGAATCGACGGATGGCCGCGCAGGACGACCTTCCAAATGCGCTCAGTGCCTTAGAGTTGCGTGAAGGATGAATGACGAGCTGCTTGAGCGATCGCTGCGGGAACATCTCGGGCTCGTGCCGAGGCCGCGCTGGCACCCGTATCTGATGGGAATCGTCAATGCCACCCCCGACTCCTTTTCCGATGCGCCCGGCAAGAAGTCGCTAGAAGACTGTGTCGAACTCGCTCGCAAGTTGATCGCGGATGGCGCCGACATCATCGACGTCGGCGGTGAATCGGGCGTGACGAACAAGCCGGCCGTGGATGCCGTCGAGGAGATCGCCCGCGTCGCGCCAGTGATCGAAGCCATCTCGGCGTTGCCCGGGTCCGTCGTGAGCGTTGACACCTACAAGCCAGCCGTGGCGCGAGCAGCGATTGCCGCGGGTGCGCGGATCGTCAACGACGTCAGTGGCCTGGCCGACGACGACCTTGCGGCCGCCGCCGCTGAGGGCGACGCCGCGATTGTTCTGATGCACACACGCGCGAAGCCGAAAGAAAAGCGGTTTCCGGACTACGACGACGTCGTTGCCGACATCAACGAATTCCTCGCCGATGCAATTTCCCGTGCGGTCGCGCAGGGTGTCCCGGTCGATCGCGTGATCGTCGATCCCGGGCCTGACTTTGCGAAAACGCCCGCGCAGACCATTGCCTCGTTGCGCGCGCTGGAGACCTTGGCTGAACTCGGTCGCCCAATCCTGCTGGCCGCTGGGCGCAAAGATTTCATCGGCGCTCTGACCGATCGCGGACCGCGCGAGCGCGAGGCCGGTACGCTCGCCGCTCTCGCCGCTGGCGTCGATCACGGAATCGCCGTCGCGCGCCTTCACGACGTGGCTGCCGCTACCGACTTTCTGACCGTCCGCGCCGCGCTCAGCGGAGAATTGGCCGTCGACGATGACCTCGCGCTCGACGAGAGCAAACGCAGGGTGGAACTGGTCGCAGAGGCGTGATCGCTGCAGTCGTTTAGGATTCCGCCCCAATGAGCGCCGTTCTCGACATTGACAACTTGCTTGAAAGCCCACTGGCCGACCTGCACGCCCTTGCCGGCGAGCTCGACATCGAGGGCTATCGGCTCCTGACAAAGCCTGACCTCACGGTCGCGATCCTTGAGACGCGCGGTGCGATCGGCGACGAAATCCGTCCCGTGGTCGAGGCCAAGTCGCATGAACTTGCTGTGATCAAAGCTGAGCGCGAGCGCGAGCTCGCAGCCAAGGAAGAAGCCGAAGATGCCGCCCGCGACGCGGCTGAAGCCGAGCGCGCCGAGAAGTCACGCAACGCGAGTGGCGATCGCGGCGAGCGCGGCGGCCGTAACCGTCGCGGCGGTCGTGTGGTTGAGCGCTCACGCCAGGCTCAGGGCGAGGGCCGCACGCCGCGCGAACGCGGCGGTCAGAAGTACGAGAAGGCCGCGCCAGAGAAGTCCGGCACAAAGGTCGCTGCCAAGCCACGCGAGAACGAGCCGACCACGCCGCTCAGCGGAGTATTTGAACCCGGTTCGGGCGGTGGCGGAAGGCTGCGCACTGACCTCACCCGTCGCGTCCGCGGCGATGCCGACGTGCCGCGCGGAGAAGTCCGCCGCTGGAACCTGCAGCGCGGTGACCTTCTGGTCGGCCAGGTCAAAAAGGCTCGCCGCGGTCGCACAGATTTTGTGGTCGCATCGCTTGAAAGCGTCAATGGACTCGATCAGGCAGCTCGAAAGCAGCCGGGTCAGCCCTTCGACAAGCGCGAGGCGGCACCAATCGCCGGTCAGTACGCGAAGCGGACCTTCAAGCACGCACCCGTCGGTGCGGGCTCACGTCTTGTCGTGACCGGCCCGACTCGCGCCGCGGCTTCGGACATGCTCAAGAAGCTCGCAGAGGAACTGGCGGGCGGCGGAGTGGTCACGACGCTGGTGATCGTCTCAGCGAGGCCCGAGCAGACCGAAACGATCACCGGCGCTGAAGTCATCGCGGGAGATGCCACAAAGGCTCCCGAGGATGTGCTGCCCGCACTCGAGCTCGCGCTTGAGCGCGACAAGCGCCTCGCCGAGTCGGGCCGCGAGACCGCGCTCCTGGTCGACGGCCTCGACCTGCTCCCGCAGGAGAAGTCATCGGAGATCTTCAACTCCGCGCGCAACCTCGCGCAAGGCGGTTCGCTCACCGTCGCCGCAGCCGGCGGAGCGGGATCACCGCTCGAAGCGCTCGCGACCTCGATCGGCGTAGTATCCGGCGGCCGCAAGCTCAAGCTGGATAAGAAATCCAGCTGGACTTCGCGCTAGCCCTCCGCCTCTCGCGCGTCCACTCCAACTTCGCTGGCCATCCCCCGGCTGGATCTGCTGCGCACAATGGTGCGCAGTGGGTTGCCTCTTGAGCAAGCCGTTTTTCGCCGCGATTCCGTATTGCACACCCAAGGTGCGCAATTGTGTGGGGGTAGGGCTTACTGGTGGTACGCGACCTGGCGCCATGAGGGGCCGGTTGCGAGGATGATTGGCTCGTAGTCGCGGTCGGGCTGCGCGTAGAGGAACTCTGCGCTGTCCTCGTCGAAGATGATGTCGAGTTCGCCCTCGATCACGCGCTGGTCGAGCCACGCGCCGCGGAAGACCAGGCGGCGCAGCCAGTGCACCAGCGAGCCCTCGTCGTTGCCGCTCAGCTCACACCAGCATTCGTTGATGTGCAGTCCAAGGGCAGAGATTGCGTCATCGACCTCGCCGTTCACGACAAGATTTACGAGGTCTTCGGATTCCTCGAAGGCGAGACGGCGCTCGATGAAGCCGAGCTTCATCGCGGCCTGTTCAACGCGTTCGCAGAAGTCGCGTTCATTGAAGGTGAAGCGGAGCTCTCCGTACTCAAGGACATAGTCCGAGCCGGAGTCGTAGTTTTGTCGGCGGTAGGGATCCATCATCGGGAGCGATTGAAGGGGCGCAAGGTGCGTCCCGACGTCGGGAGATTACGGCTGAATCCTTCTCGCCCACCAACGGTGCAAATGACCTTGCACTCGCGCAGAAGGGCGAAAAGCCAAGATCACCCATTTGAGGGAGTGAAGAAATACCGGTCATTCCCTTAACCAGTCATGGGAATTATCGCCGAGCAGTGGCTGATCAACGAGCGCGTGCACCTGTCCGTGCAGCGCGCAACCGGAGTCCGCAGATTGACGGGGCAGATCGGTAGAGCCGAGCTTGGCGACGCCGCCGCTTTGCGTCTGACGCGCTGCCGTTCAGTTCACGGGATCGGAATGCGCATCGACCTCGACGTCGCCTTCGTCAGCGCAGACGCCGTGATCACTTCGGTGCACCGGCTCGCACCCGGGCGGCTCGCCGCTGACCGCCGAGCCGTGGAGGCTTTCGAGCTACGTGCAGGCGAACTCTCCCGACTCGGCGCCGTTCCCGGAGCCCAACTCATACAACTGACCAAAGGATCGAAATGAACAGCACCGCAGCACTCTCAACAGCCAGCGGTCCGCCGCGACTACTGGTGATCGACGATGATGACGCCGTGCGCCTCAGGCTCGTCGAGGCGTTCACGCTCGACGGGTATCTCGCGGATGGTGCCGAAAACCTCGAGACGGCCAGGCAGCACTTGAGGTCCGGCGAATGCAGTCTCGTCCTGCTCGACGTCAATCTCCCAGACGGAGCGGGCTATGAACTGCTGCGTGAGTTGCGTTCGGGCAAACTGCGTCCGGCCGAGCGTTCGCTTGCCCAGCTGCCGGTCGTGATGGTCAGCGGCCGGGCGGCAGAGTTCGATCGCATCCGCGGGTTCGAGTTCGGCTGCGACGACTACGTGACCAAGCCGTACTCCTTCGGCGAACTGCGTGGCCGCGTTGCGGCAGTGCTCCGGCGCGGCGCGCCGTCGGCCGGCGAGGATCCACTGGACCTTGGCGAGCTGCAGATCGATCCGCGCTCGCGCGAAGTGATGCTCGCCGGGCGTCGCATCGTTCTGACGAGCAAGGAGTACTCGCTGCTCCTCACGCTGGCCGGCGAGCCCGAGCGTGTCTTCGAGCGCGAGCGGCTGCTGCGGAGCATCTGGGGATACTCCGGCGCTGGTTCGACGCGCACGCTCGATGCACACGCATGCCGGCTGAGGGCGAAGCTCAGCGGAGGGGATCGAAACTACGTCTGCAACACGTGGGGCGTCGGCTATCGCTTGTTCTCGCCTGAGTCCGAAGCGGGGACCTGATGTTCACCTTACTGATGGTCTGCTGGTTGGTCGGCTCGATGCTGATGCTGAGCTTGGTTGCGCTGGCGCGCAGACGACGTGGCGCGCTCGCGCGGGAATTGCACGAACTGCGTGGAGCGCTCACCGCCGCCAGGCTTGCAATCGACCTGATGCCGGTGCTGAACCTCGACCGGCCCGGCGTGTGCCAGGCCGCGTCGGACGAACTCGAGCGCTCCTACGGCACGCTCGGGGACTTCGAACGCCTGCTCCATTCACGCCTTGTCGCGCCGACGCTGTCGCGGTCTCAGATCGCGAACGCGGCATCTACCCGGCGCGCTCGTCGCTCGCGCATAGATGCGCGTGTCGAGCTCGAACGGCTCGCGCTGATCTGGGGCGAGGCCGCTCGTCGCAGCGGCCGCGAGTTCGACTTCGAATGGGAGGGACCCGAAGAGGGGGTCTACGCCAATGGTCCACAGCGTTCTTTCGTCGAAGTCGTCGCCAATCTGATGGCGAATGCGATCCGGCACGGGGAAGGCCGGATCGAGCTTCGAGTTCGAGTGCGAAGCAACTCGCTGCGAATCGAGGTCTCGGACGAGGGCCCCGGGTTGCCCGGACCACTGGCGGGTGTCGCGCGTCGCTCTTCAGCAGGGCCTCACGGCCATGGGCTTGCGATCGCGCGGGAGTCCGCGAGGCGTCTCGGTGGGACCCTCGCAAGCGCGCCATCGGTAGGCGGCGCCAAGGTCATCTTCACCGTGCCGGCGCTGCATGACCAGTCCGAGGCGGCGGACCCACTCGGCCTCGAACTGTTCGATCGCGGATCGGTCACAGAGTGAGTCGCGCTGCTCGCTTCGCAGTGGCGGCCCTGGTCTGCGCGCTGCTCGCCGGGTGGTTGACGCTTGAATACACCGGTCGCGCCGTTCAACAGAGCGGTCCAATGCGGTCGGTACTCGTTGCAGCAGCGCCATTGGAGCGTGGCGCCGAGCTGGGAGAAGGCGCGCAGCTGGTTCTCCGCGCAGTCCCGGACCGGTTCGCACCACCGGATGCGGTGAGCGATCCCGCCGATGCGCTGGGGGAGCGGCTGGAGACGGCGATTCCGGCTGGCGCATTCGTGACGCGTTCGATCCTCGGCGGGGCGGCCGAATCGACCGGTCGTTTCAAGCTGCGCCGGACGGAGCGCGCGATAACCGTGGAGGCAGTCATTTCGCCGGGCGGGGAGACGCTCTCGGCTGGCGATCGGGTCGATCTGCTGGCCAGTGGATTCGGCGGCGATCAGAGCACTGTGTCACTGATTTCCGGGGCTGAAGTGCTCGACGTCGCCGAGGGTTCGGCCGAGGGCCGCGCTCGGCCGACGCTGAGGCTTGCCAGCGACCAGGTGGTTGCGGTAGTTCGCGCTGATGTGTTTGCACGCGAACTGCGTGCCGTCTTGCGCCCGTAACGAAGGTTGATGCTGGATTTCATCGTCCAGCCGTCGGCTAAAAGGCTTCGGAATGGGTGACCGGTACGCGACCACGAGCGCTCTCGCGCTCGCAGCGGCGCTTCTACTCGTGCTCGCGTTGTGCGCGACCCAGGCGGCTGCCGAGGCGAAGAAGCTGCCGAAGATCACCAAAGTCACGCCGAAAGCGAGCGCGGAAGCAAGCGACGCTGCGCGCGATCACCAAATACGGCGCCGCAAAAGAGTGGACGGCCACCTCGATTTCACCGACGATCGGCGAAGGCGCCGACCCGCACGTGGCCACCGACGGGTACGACGAGTTTGTACCGAGCATCTACCCGGTCAGCCCATCTGCCAGACGGGCCGCGACTGGAACCCGTTCCCTACCGAGTAGAAAAAGACTTTCCCGAGAGGGGGTAAACAATTCCCGCTGAACCCTTAACAGTATGTGGGTTCAATCTCTCATCAGGACTCAGAGCTCGATCGATTCGCAGGTGAGCTGCGCGATCGAGCGATCGCCGACGCCCGGTCGCGCAGGATTGCGATGCGGGGCGACGGCGATTCAGTACGCGCCCATGTTCAAGGACTTGTCGATCGCGAGGCTCCGGCATTGTCGGCGCGGCTGCGCCAGGAACTTGTCGATCGTGTTGTAACTGCCTCAATCGGATATGGCCCGCTCGAGGAACTGCTCGCGGACAGCTCTATCGACGAGATCATGGTCAACGGCCATCAACGTGTCTGGGTCGAGCGCGGAGGAGTGGTCGAGCCGACCGACGTCAGGTTTGAGTCGGCAGTCGAGCTCGAGGATCTGATCGAGCGGATGATCGCTCCGCTCGGAAGGCGGGTGGATGAAGCGTCACCGATCTGCGATGCCCGGCTTCCCGACGGCTCGCGCGTCAATGTCGTGATCCCGCCGCTGGCGTTGGGCGGGCCGGCGCTCACGATCCGCCGCTTCCGTCATTCACACTTTGGCCCGGAGGCGCTGGTTGAAAACGGAACGCTCTCACGCCGCGCCCACGATTTCCTCGCGCTCGGCGTCGAACGGCGGCTTTCGCTGCTGGTGAGCGGCGGCACCGGATCGGGAAAGACGACGACCCTGAACGCGCTCTCTGCATTCGTGCCCGAGAGCGAACGAATCGTGACGATCGAGGACGCTGCTGAACTGCGGCTTCGCCAGGGCCATGTAGTTCGGCTGGAGGCGCGGCCGGCAAACCTCGAGGGGCGCGGCGAGGTGACGATCCGTGCACTCGTGCGCACGGCATTGCGAATGAGGCCCGATCGCATCGTCGTCGGTGAGGTGCGCGGGGGAGAGGCGCTCGACATGCTTTCGGCGATGACCACCGGCCACGACGGTTCGCTCACCACGGTGCACGCGAACTCTCCAGCCGGGGCGCTCGATCGTGTGCAGACTCTGGCGTTGATGGCCGGTGTGGATGTCCCGCACGAGGCAGTTCGGCGGATGGCTGCCTCGGCGATAGACCTCGTGGTTCATCAGGCACGGGTCGCCGGGGGCCGCCGGCGCGTGGCGGCAATCTCGGAGGTCGCGCTCGGGGAAGGCGGCGAGCTGGATGTTCATCCGCTGATGGCGATTGACCGCGCAGGCGAAGAAGTCTGGAGTGAGCCGCGCGCGTCGCGAGTCGCAGAAGTTGTCGAGGCGCTCGTGTGTTGAGCCTGCGAATTGCCGCCGTCGTTTTCGCGGCTCTTGCGGCTGCCTGCGCGTGTTACGGCCTCGCCGCCCTACATCCTCGACGAGGCGGTTTCTCCCATCTGGGCAGTCGCGCTCAACGCTTCCAACTGATCCTGCGCCTGCTTTTCGACGAAGGCCGGATCGATGATTCGTTCGGAGGAAAGACGCAGTTCGCTGCGTCGATGGCGGTCGGCGCGATCGCAGGCTTTGTGGCTCTGGGGTTGATCGGTATTCCGTTTGGAACCGCGTTGACGCCTTTCGGACTGCGCGCCGCGGTCCGATCGAGACGTAGGCGTTACGCCGCCCGGATCGACGGTTGCGCAGCCGAACTGGCGCTCGCGATTGCATCTTCGCTCGCAGCGGGCCGATCTGTGCGCGGCGCCCTGCTCACTGCCGGCGTCGCCACGCCCGAACCGCTTGCCAGCGAACTCGACCTCGCGGCGGTGGATCTGACGCTCGGAGGCGGTATCGGCGACGCACTGGCCGCTCTGCGTTCGCGCACGAACTCTGCACGGGTCGAATCGCTCGCCGGGGCGATCGAGTTGCATCGCGGCAGCGGCAGCGACCTCGTGCGCCTGATGCGGGAGCTCGCCGACGCTTTCCGCGCCCGCGACCGCGCGATCAGAGACGCCCACTCGGCAAGCGCCCAGGCCCGTTTCACCGCGATCGTCGTCGCTGCGATTCCAGTCCTTGTCGCGGCCGTACTTGAACTTGCGGCACCTGGCGCAGTCACAGGTGCGCTGACGCTCCTGCCCACGGCGATGATGCTGGGCGTCTCAGTGGCGCTCATGGCTTGCGGCGTAGTGCTCTCTCATAGAATCGCCGGGAGCACGTGATGATTCGTGTCGGCGCAGTGCTGCTAGCGGCCTCGGCCGCATACTTCGTCGTTGTGGCCGCGCGTGAGCGAAGGCCAAAATCGCAGCAGCGAAGTGAACGCGCTGGCGCGGCAGTTCTGCTGGCAGCCCTCGGCTTCCTGCGCCGTGTGATGCCGTGGCTCGTCAGCGTCTTCTCGCGCAAGGATGCGCGCCTGGCAATCCAGCGCGCGGGTCTCGACGGCCAGATCGCCGCCCGCGATGTGGCGGCAGCGCGCGTTGCCTGCGTGCTCGCGGCCGTGGCACTCGCGCCGCGCTTGGCGTCGATGGTGCCGATGCGCATGCTTCCGATCGCGATTCCCGCACTGTTGTGGACGGCGTCAGAGCTCCCGCACTATCTGCTGGCGCGTCGCGCAGCCAGGCGAGCCGCCGCGCTTCGCGAAGCGCTTCCAGATGCGCTTGACCTGCTGCGCGCTTGCCTTGCAGCAGGCCTTCCGCTGCGCCGCTCGCTTTCTCTGGTCGCCGATCACTGCGCAGAGCCGGTCGCCGCCGAATTCGCATGCGTCGCCGCGGAGACCGCCTTCGGAATCCCGCAGTCGACCGCGCTCGACGGACTCGCAGCGCGCAACCCGGAGCCAGAGGTCCGTGCGCTCGTCTCGGCGATCCGCCAGGCCGAGCGCAACGGATCGCCGCTCGCGCCAGTTATCGCCGCACAAGCCAATGACGCGCGGCTCGCGCACAACCGGGCGATCATCGAGCGCGGCGCTCGCGCCGGCCCGAAGATTCAGTTGGTCGTCTCAGCGACGATCGTTCCGGGCGCGCTGATCGGTCTCGGGGCGATCGTCGTTGCGGCGATCGCCCGCGGCGAACTCAAGCTTCTTTGAGCGGCTTCCAGGTTTCGCCGTCGGCCATCGAACGGATGCCGATCCAGAAGAAGTTCATCAGCTCTGTCGCGTAGTCCTCGGCCGGTGATTCGCAGCCATTTTCGAGCCAGCGGTCGGCCATCGCGAAGGCGGCGCCAAACAGCGCCCACGACGCGGCCACGCGCAGCTCTTGGTCGGCGAACGGATCGGCGGCAGTCTCGCGGGAGGCGACCTTCTCGATCTCTTGGACGACCGAGCGAAGGTCGTCGTGGATCTCGGAGACCATTTCCTGGAAGATTCCGACGTCGTAGCTGGCCTGGCTGCGGATCAGCTTCCAGCTGGACGGCGCGCTCTTCACGAACCGGAAGAAGGCAAGAAAGCCTGACCAGAGTGACTGCTCGGGCGTTGAGCCAGGTTGGTAGGACGCACTGATCGCGTTGATCGCGTCAGCGCCGGCTCGCTTGAGACAAGCGGCGCAGAGGCCCTCCTTCGAGTCGAAGTAGGCGTAGAGCATGGGCTTTGAAATACCTACGACATCGGCGATCTGATCCATCGAGACAGCGTGATACCCCTGCTCTCCGAAGAGATTGGAGGCAGCTTCGAGCATCTGCTGTTCACGCACCGGGCGTGGCAGACGTGCGCGCGCTGCGGCACCTTGGCTGGATTCAGGTATCCCTGTCGCGGATGGGATCCTTTGAGACTTCATGGTGAGCTCCCCGGGTTTGTCGGAGGCGGACTAGTTGGTTCGCTGTCTCCGATCTCTTTCCCCAGACCGGATATTTCGAACCTTGAACTGATCGTACTTCGAATTACCTACTCCTGTATTACGCGGTAGTCCGTTTGTCCAGCCAGCCAGTACCCGTTGGGCATCCTGCTCGCCTTGGCGCGCTGCAACACGGGTTGCGAAAAGAAGAAATGTCTAAATGTGTTGATTTGTGGGTCGATGTGGGGTAAAGTGGCAAACAGCTTCGTGGACCGGGAAGGTGGAGTTCCTCCCGCTCAATCTTCCCGGTCTGCGTTTCAGCTCCCTCACTTGTTATGGCCTTTCGCGGAAACTACGAACACACACTCGACGCGAAGAATCGTCTGACGATCCCTTCGAAGCTGCGCGATCAACTCGGCGGCGAAGTCGTGATCGGGCAGTCGCTCGAGAACTGCGCAGCGATCTGGACCCCTGAAGGCTTCGACGCGTACACCGCTGCATTCCTGCGCGACCTGCACCCGCTGAGCGATGAGGCGCGCGACTTGACCGCCTACTTCAGCGGCAACTCCTTTGACAGCGAACTCGACAAGGCCGGCCGCGCGATGGTTCCCGGCAATCTGCTGCGCCACGCCGCGATCGAGAAGGACGTCGTCGTTGTTGGCGCCCACGATCACCTTCAACTCTGGAGCCCGGAGAACTGGGCCACGCGCAGCGCCGACGTGACGGCCAATCTCAAGTCAACGGTGGCGAAAATTGTCAGCGCTGATTGAAATGACGAGCGAACACGTACCAGTGCTTGCGGCCGAGGTGATTGACCTCACGGCGGCCACGAACGGGGAAACCGTTGTCGACTGCACCTTTGGCGGCGGCGGTCACGCCCGCCTGCTCGCAGAGCGCGTCTGCCCCGACGGACTGGTCATCGGTATCGATCGCGACCCGGCGGCGCACTCACGCTTCGAGGACTTTGCCGCAAAGGCCGACTGTGACACGCGCTTCATTCACGAGGACTTTGAGCTGGCACTTGCCGAACTTGCCGACGAAAAGCTCGGCGCCGACGTGATCCTGCTCGACCTTGGGGTTTCGTCATTTCAGATCGATTCACTCGAGCGCGGCTTCTCGTATGTTTACGACGCACCGCTCGACATGCGTATGGATCCCGATCAGGACTTCAACGCCACAGACCTGATCAATGGATGGGATGAGCATCGCCTGTCGAACACATTTGACAGGTATGGGGAGGAGCGGTATTCAAAGCGGATCGCACGAGAGATCGTGCGGCGCAGGGAAGTCCAACCGATCGACACGACCGAGCAGTTGGTCGAGGCGATCGTTGCCGCAATTCCCACACCCGCGCGCTTCGGCGCAGGGCACCCGGCCAAACGCGTCTTTCAGGCAGTGCGAATTGCCGTCAATGACGAACTCGGACAGCTCGAGCGCGCTCTGCCGTCGGCTTGGGAGGCGCTCGCGGTCGGGGGACGCATGGCTGTGATCTCCTTTCACTCGCTCGAGGACCGCACGACCAAGCGATTCCTCGCTGATCTTGCGCAGGGCTGTATCTGCCCGCCGGAGTTTCCGATCTGCACCTGCGACCAGGAGCCGCAGGCCGAGGTCGTCAGTCGTCGCGCGATCTCGCCGAGCGCGGGCGAGATCGAGGAAAACCCGCGCGCTCGTTCGAGCAAGCTCCGCGTCGCGCGCAAGATCGCCGACGATCGCGCGGCGGCGGCACCTACTGGCGAGGGGCGTCGTTGATGAAACGCCCGGCAACAAACCACGCCCGCCGCAAGGCAACCGAGGGCAGGAAGGCGCCTGAGATCAAGGTCACGCGGGCTTCTGACCGTCCGCAGATCAAGGCCTCTCGCGGTCCCGGAGGTCCGGCCAGGCGCCGCAAAGTCGCTCAGCCGACCGCGCGCCGCACGGATGACCGCCGGGTTGCGGAAACCCGCCGCCAGTCGCTGAGCAGCATCGGCTCGATGCCAGCACCTCGCGCAAAGCGTCCGAAACGAGCGGCCCCCGCAGTACCCGGGGCTGCACCAAAGCGTCGGCCCACGTCTTCGCGGCAACCTGCATCTTCCAGGCGAGCCACCAGAGCTGGCGGCGGTTCAGTTCGTGCCGTGGCCGTCGGCGCAAGTGGAGGAGCTGCGGCTGGTGCCGCACGCGTCGTCGCTGAGGTCGCCCGCCCTGTCGGCGCGGTCACACGGCCAGTCCTTCGCGTCGTCTCTGGCGGTCTTGAGGCGCTTCCCCAGGCGGCTGGCCGAGCAACGCCGGTCGCCCGTGGCCGCCTGCTGATCGTTGTGGCCGGATTGCTTGCAGCCGGGCTGATCTACATCAACGTCGGCAGGCTTGAGTATGGCGATGGCTACGGCAAGTACTCGGCGCGCGCGCAGGACCTGCAGCGCGAAAACACCGTGCTGCGCTCGAGGATCGCGAAACTCAACACCGCAGAGCGCATCAAGCGGTATGCGCAGCGCCAAGGCATGACCGTTCCAAAGCCCGAGCAGTACAGATATTTGCGCTCCAGGCGCGGCGACGCCGTCAAGGCCAGTCGTGGACTTTCTGCGCCCTTGAGCCAGGCCAGACCGGGGGATTCGGCGCCGACCGTCGAAACAGGTGCAAGTGACTCCGTTGCCTCGACACCTGTGGAGCCCGTGCCCGCCCATGAAGCCGGGCTGTAAATGCAGCTGATCGAACGCCGCATCGGTCTGCTTTCGGCGATTTTCCTGCTGTTCTTCGTGCTGGCGCTCGGACGCGCGTCGAAGCTGATGGTGGTCGATCACGCGTCGCTCAAGGCACAGGCCAACGGGCAGCAGGTCGGCGATATCACTGTTCCCGCTCCGCGTGGCGCAATCCTCGACCGAAACGGAAACGAGCTCGCGGTTTCGACCGACGCAGCCGATGTCTCGGCGACTCCATACCTCGTGAAGGACGTTCCGAAGGTCAGCGCCCAGCTCGCGCCGCTGCTTGATCGGTCGCCCGAGCAGATCGCGGTCAAACTGGCCGATCGCAAAAGCGGTTTCGTCTACCTCGCCCGAAGCGTCCCCGGGGCGATCGTCGCCAAGATCGAGAAGCTCAAGATCGCGGGGATAGACACGGCCCCGACGACAAAGCGTGCCTACCCCGGCAAGACGATGGCTTCACAGGTGCTCGGCTTTGTCGGTACCGAGGGAACGGGGCTTTCCGGACTGGAATACCGCTGGGAGAAGCAACTGCACGGCAGCGACGGTGAGCGCCGCGTCGTCAAGGACGGAAAGGGCGATGCGATCTCGACCGTGGACGTCGCGAAGATGCAGCCGGGTGAGAACCTCAAGCTGACACTCGACAGCCAGCTTCAGCTTCAGACCGAAGCCGTCATGAAGCAGGTCGCGGCGAACTACTCACCGCAGGGCGCATCGGCGATCGTGATGGACCCGCGCGACGGCAGCATCCTCGCGATGACCAACTACCCGACGCTCGACGCCAACGACCCAGCGGCCGCGAAGCCCGAGGCGATGCAGAACCGCGCGGTTGGCTTCAACTACGAGCCCGGCTCGACTTTCAAGGCCGTGACAGTCGCTGGAGCGCTCTCCGACAAGAAGGTCACGCCGAGCACCGTTTTTGATCTGCCCACGCTGCTCCAGGTGGCTGACCGCGAGATCGAGGACTCCGAGGAGCGCGGACCGGTGAGCCTCCCGGTCTCGCAGATCATCGCCAAGTCCTCAAACGTGGGCACGGTCAAGATCTCTCAGACGATGACGGACGCGCGATTCGATTCCTGGGTGCGCAAGTTCGGCTTCGGCCGACCGACCGGCATCGATCTCTCGGGCGAGGAGCAGGGACTGGTGCTCGGGTACAAGGACTACTCCGGCGTCTCCAAGGCGAACTTTGCGATCGGTCAGGGCCTCGCCGTCACGCCGATCCAGATGGCGACCGCCTACTCGGCGATCGCCAACGGCGGCATCCTGCGACCGCCGCACATCGTCGAATCAATCGGCGGCAAGCCGACCAGGCGCAAGGCGGGCGAGCGTGTCATCTCCGCGCGTGTGGCCGCGCAGCTGCGCACGATGCTCGAGGGCGTCCTGAGCCCCGGTGGTACGGCGTCCGAGGCCGCGATCCCCGGCTACAAGCTCGCTGGAAAGACGGGTACTGCCGAGGTATTCGACACCGTGGCCGGCGAATACTCAAAGTCCAAGTACGTGGCGTCGTTCATCGGCTTTGCTCCGGCGAAGAACCCACAGCTGCTGGTCTCGGTCGTCGTGAACCAGCCCCAGGGCCAAATCTACGGCGGCAAGGTCGCCGCGCCGGCCTTCCAGGAAATCTTGAACTTCGCGCTGCCGTACCTGAAGATTCCACCCGACTGATCAGGCCAGTCCGAGTTCGTCCATCGTGCGCAGGAACTTCTCGCCATCGACCGGCGACCCATGTCCAAACGCGACGAGCGAGGGCTCGAGCTTGATCAATTCTTTCGCGCTCTCCTTGACCTGCACCGGGTCGGTGGAGAATCCCTCAAACGGGAGCGCGAGCTTTGGACCAAAGGTCAGGTACGACATGTTGCGGCGGCCGGCGCCCAAAGTTCAATCCCGTAGTGCTCGCAGACCGCACCGGCGTATCTCCCCGACGCTACGCTGATTGACTCTGGCGCGCCGTTCATACGTTTGATCTTCTTGGCGTCATGGCGGACATGGGACCAGACCAACTGACCAGCCGAGCTGACCTCCAGTTGCCGCCGTAGTCCTCAGGGTTATGCTGATTCGAGATGGATCTCGGAGAGCTGACCGGCGATGCGACACTGGCGGGGACGGAGATTTCCGACCTCGTCTACTCCTCGCGTGACTCCACGCCCGGCAGCCTGTTCTTCTGCGTGCGCGGCTTCACCGCCGACGGCCATGTGTTCGCGCCGGACGCCATCAACCGAGGCGCGGCCGCGATCGTCTGCGAGCGGCCACTTGGACTGGGCGTCCCGGAGCTTGTCGTAGAAGACGCCCGTGCAGCGATGCCGGCCCTCGCGCGGCGCTTCTTCAGGGACCCGAGCCGTGATGTTGACGTGATCGGCATAACAGGCACGAACGGCAAAACGACGATCGCGTATCTCGTGCGCCAGATCCTTGAATCCGCGGGTAAGCCCTGTGCTCTCCTCGGCACGGTTGCATGGATCATCGGCGGCGTCGAAACCCCGGCCGAGCGCACCACGCCCGAGGCGATCGACCTCGTTCGCGCCTTGCGCACGATGGCCGACTCGGGCGAGAAGGCTTGCGCACTAGAGGTCTCATCGCATGCCCTCGAGCTGGGCCGCGCAGACGAAGTTGCCTTCGCTGCAGCTGTATTCACGAACCTCACCCAGGACCACCTCGACTTCCACGAGACGATGGAGGACTACTTCGCGGCCAAGCGGTTGCTGTTTGAATCGAACCCCGGGGTGGCGATCGTCAACGTTGACGACGAGTACGGCCGTCGCCTGGCTGAAGACTTTGCGTCGGTCACGTATTCGGCTGAAGGCGCGGCGGCGGACTATCGCGCGACCGACGTTGAGTTCGACGCCACTGGATCGCGCTTCACCTGCGAACACAACGGCGGCGAGATTCGCGCGTCGGTGCGACTGCCCGGACTCTTCAACGTCGCCAACGCGCTTGCTGCGCTCGCCACATGCATTGAGCTCGGAGTTCGCGCGGATACCGCGGCGGAGGCGTTGGCGACGGCAACCGGAGCCCCCGGTCGTTTTGAACCGGTCGCGAGCGGCCAGGACTTTGGCGTCTTCGTTGACTACGCACACACGCCCGACTCGATCGAGAACGTCCTGCGCGCCGCAAGGAGCCTTCCGCACAATCGCGTGATCTCGATCGTCGGCGCGGGCGGTGACCGTGACAAGACCAAACGCCCGCTGATGGGCGCCGCGGCTGCCGCTGCATCTGATGTCGTCTACATCACGTCCGACAATCCGCGCTCAGAAGAGCCGTCCACGATCATCGAGGAAGTACTTGCCGGCGCGCTGCCAGCGGCCGAGGCATCGGGCGCGCGCGTCGAGGATGTCGTTGATCGTCGTGCTGCCATTGAACGTGCCGTCGCCGAGGCCCAGTCCGGCGACATCGTCTTCGTCTTTGGCAAGGGGCACGAACAGGGACAGGAGTTTGCCGACGGGCGCAAGATTCCGTTTGATGACGCCACGGTAGTGCGCGAGTCATTGGCGCTGCAGGCATGATCGAACTGTCGGCAGCGCAGCTTGCCGAGAGCATCGGCGCGCGAGATCCGGGCGGCGATGCCAGCCAGCCGACCCGCGTCGTTATCGACTCGCGCGAGGCCGGTCCAGGCGACCTCTTCTTCGGGATCGCGGGCGAGAACGTTGACGGAGGGTCATACGCGCAGGCAGTGATCGATCAGGGTGCGTGGGGCGTCGTGATCACTGGCGAACACTCTGCGAGTGGCGCAAATGTATTTGTGGTCGACGATCCGACCGTTGCGCTCGGCCGACTTGCAAATCGTTGGCGGCATGAACTCGGCGCAAAGGTGATCGGCGTGACTGGTTCGACCGGCAAGACCTCGACGAAGGACATCCTCGCGGCGCTGCTCGGCAAATCGATGAGCGTCGTGTCGACGCCCGCCAACAGGAACACCGAGATCGGGATGCCGCTGACGATCCTCGGAGCGCCCAAGGGCACGCGGGCGTTGGTGCTTGAAATGGCCATGCGTGGGGCGAACCAGATCGACGAGCTGGCGCGGATCGCCGAACCTGACGTCGGCTGCATCGTCAACGTCGGGCCCGTTCACCTTGAACAGCTCGGCAGCGTCGAGAACGTGGCTGCCGCGAAGGCCGAATTGATCGCGCGGCTGGCAAACGACGCGACCGCTGTCATGCCCGCCGACGAGCCGCTGCTTGATCGGCACATTCGCAGCGATATCGCAACCGTCCGGTTCGGACCGGGCGGCGACGTCCGCCTGCTCGATGAAGATGCCGCGGACGAGTTGAGGATTGCGACCCCCCATGGAGAAGTTCGGATCGTCCCTTCGTTCAAGGAGCGTTACCTGACGCGTAACCTGCTCGCTGCCGTGGCCTGTGCTCAGGCCGTCGGCGCGCCCGCGGACGGTGATCTCACTGTGAATTTCTCTTCACTGCGCGGGGAGGTCAGCGAGGTGCTCGGTGGAGTCACATTGATAAACGACTGTTACAACGCCAATCCCATCTCGATGCGCGCCGCGCTCGACAATCTCGCCGATGCCGGAGGCAGGCACATCGCGGTTCTCGGCGGAATGGGCGAGCTAGGGGTCGACTCCACACGTTTTCACCACGAAGTCGCTCAGCACGCCGCCGACAGCGGGGTGGATTTTCTGGTCACCGTCGGCGATCTTGGCGGCGCGTACGGCGACGGCTATGTCGGCTCAATCGAGCACGTGGCCAGCCCTGAGGCCGCGGCGTATGTGGTCCGCCGGGTTGCCGAGCCAGGCGACACCGTGCTCGTGAAGGGCTCGCGCTCGGTCGGCCTTGAGCGGGTCGGCGAGATTCTCGTCAACGCCAGCAGGAACCACGTCGATTCAGGCCCGGGGGGACGAGCGGCTGATGGGTGAAGTTCTGATCGCAGCGATGTCGACGCTGCTCATCGCGATCTTCCTCGGGCCGCAGTTCATCGACTTCCTGCGCCGTCGCGAGTTCGGCCAGCACATCCGCGACGAGGGCCCGATCGAGCACCACGCCAAGGCCGGCACCCCGACGATGGGCGGCGTGATCATCTTCATTGCGGTCGTTATCCCCGTGTTTGTGCTGGCGGACATCACTCGCGCTGGCACCGTCGCGGTGATCGGCACGATGCTCGCATGCGCTGCACTGGGGTTTGCAGACGACTGGACGAAGATCGTTCGTAAACGCTCGCTCGGGCTGCCAGGGCGCTGGAAGCTGTTCTGGCAGGCCGTTATCGCGGCAGGCCTCTGGTACGTCGCAACCCAACGGGCCGGGCTCGACAGCACCGTCTACCTGCGCGTCATCGACGCCTCGATCGACCTTGGCTACTTCTATCCCGTGTTTGTCCTGCTTGTGGTGATGGGCGCGACGAACGGCGTGAACCTGACCGACGGACTCGACGGTCTGGCAGCGGGTTGCGCGGCGATCGTCTTCACGACCTACACATTCATGTCTGCCAACTACAACTGGCACGACCTGATGCTGATCTCGGCCTGCCTCGCCGCTGGTTGCATCGGCTTCCTCTGGTTCAACTCGTTTCCGGCGGCGATATTTATGGGGGATACGGGCTCGCTCGGCCTCGGCGGAGCCATCGCTGCGCTCGCCGTGATGACCGACACCGAGATTCTGCTCGTGTTGATCGGCGGGATCTTCGTGATCGAGGCGCTATCAGTTGCGATCCAGGTGTTCTGGTTCAAGATGTTCCACAAGCGTGTTTTCCTGATGGCACCGATCCACCACGACTTCGAGATGCGCGGCTGGTCGGAGACGAAGATCATCCTGCGCTTCTGGATCGTGGCCGCCGGCTGCGCTGCCGTCGGCTTCGTGCTTTTCCTGAATCCGCTCTAGCCTGTCGGACGTGACAACGTTCGAATCTGTTCCCAGGCCACCTATCCCGACCGGCAGCTATCTCGTGGTCGGCCTTGGTAAGTCCGGCCAGTCGGCGGCCAAGCTGTTGATCGCGCTCGGGCACAGAGTTGTTGCCGTGGACCGCGGATCGCCCTCCGAAAGCGACACGCTCGGAGACTTCGGCGCAGAGGTGCACCTGAACACCGACGGAGCCGAGTTCGTGGACGAGGTCGACAACGTTGTGAAGAGCCCGGGCGTGCCGCAGGAGGCCGCGGCGATTGAAGCCGCAAAGGCCGAGGGCAAGAACGTCTTCGGCGAACTCGAGCTCGGTTGGCGCCTGCTGCCAAATCCATTCATCGCGGTCACCGGCACGAACGGTAAGACGACGACGACCGAGTTGCTCGGACAGATCTATCGCGACGCCGGATTGCCGGTTGCGGTCGCGGGCAATGTCGGCACGCCGGTTTGCGAGCTGGTTGACAACATCGATCCAGAGGCCACCGTGATCTGCGAGGCCTCGAGCTTTCAGATAGAAGACGCCCCGGAATTTGCGCCCGAGTGCGGGATTCTGCTCAACCTTGCGCCCGATCATCTCGATCGCCACCACAGTTTCGAGAAATACCGCGACGCCAAGCTCGCGATGTTCGCCGGGCAGGGCCCCGGCCAGTTCGCTGTCACGGGCCCGTCGATCGATCTTGAAGTCCCCGGCGAGGGCCGTAAATACAAAGTCCCGGCGCCAAATCTCGACGCAATCGCGGACTCAATCGCAGTCGAGGGGCCGCACAATAAGGAAAACGCCGTGATCGCGACCCAGGCGGCAATGCTGATGGGCGTCGATCCACTTTCGATCGCCGGCACGCTCGCGACATTCCCGGGATTGCCACACCGCATGGAGCTGATCGGTGCCCGGCGCGGCGTGAAATACGTGAACGATTCGAAGGCAACGAACGTGGCGGCGACGCTGGCGGCGCTCGGTTCATATTCGGGTGGTGCGCACGCGCTGATCGGTGGGTCTCCCAAGGGCGAGGACTTTTCGGTTTTGAAGGCCGCCGTGGAGCGGTCCTGCGCAGCTGTGTATCTGAACGGCGCGACAGCACCAGAACTGACAGCGGCGCTAGAAGGCGCGGCCGTACCGGTCCGCTCCTTCGACACACTCGACGAGGCCTTCGCCGCAGCCGCCGCAGCCGCGCGACAGGGCCAGACCGTGCTGCTCAGCCCCGCCGCAGCCAGTTTCGACCAGTTCAAGAACTACGAAGCGCGCGGCGAGCGCTTTCGAGAACTGGCCACGGCTGTCGCCGAGTAGGGCAAGGGGTCCCGTGAGCGCCGTCGAACTCAGTCGGAATGAGGATTCCGCGCGCCCGTACGCAGAAAACGAGTTCGAGGAGGACCTCTCCATCAAAGGAGAGGACCAAGTCTGCGCGCGCGAAGGTCAGCAAGCAGACGCCCGACGAGCAACTGCTCTGGACGATCACTATCGCGTTGTTCGCCGCAGGAGCCGTGATGGTCTATTCGGCGAGCTCTGGAAACGCGGCGCTGGCGGTGGGAGGAGATCCGACGGGATACCTCAAGCGCTACCTGATCATCGGAGCGGCGGGTCTGTTGATCATGCGCTTCGCGTCAAAAATCGACCTGAACCGCGTGCGCGAATTCACGCCGTTGCTTCTGATGGCCGCGTTCGGGATGCTTGTTCTCGTTTTGTTGCCCGGCTTTGGCGTCGAGGTCAACGGCGCCAGGCGCTGGCTTGGGGCCGGAATGCTCCGCTTCCAGCCGTCCGAGGTGATGAAGATCGCGCTCGTTCTCTACGCGGCAATGCTGATCGCGCAGAATCCAAAGCGCGTCCAGTCGATCGGATCGCTGGCAAATCCACTCTTCTACGTGATTGGCGCGGCGGGCGGACTGATCATGCTCCAGCCCGACATGGGGACCGATCTCGTGATCTTTTCGACGCTGGGCCTGTTGCTTGTCGCCGCCGGCGCAAGCCTGAAGGACCTGGCCAAGGTCGGCGCGGCGCTCGCGGTTCTTGTTCTGCTCATGAGCATCCTCGAGCCTTACCGAATGGCGAGACTGACCTCGTTCCTCAATCCAGCCCAGGACCCGACCGGCGCGGGCTACCAGTCGAGCCAGGCGCGGATCGCGATCGGCTCGGGTGGGTTCTTCGGAGTCGGCCTCGGCGAATCGGTGCAGAAGATTGCCTACATGCCGGAGGCGCACACAGACATGATCATCGCCGTGATCGGCGAGGAACTGGGGCTCTTGGGGATCGGCGTACTGGCGCTGCTTTACATCGGCCTGATCTACATGGGGCTGCGGGCTGCCAAGAACAGCCGCGACATCTATGCGCGCCTGTTGGCTGTCGGGATCACCTCGCTGCTCGCCTCGCAGACGCTGCTGAACTTCTTCGCCGTGCTGGGAATGGCGCCGCTCACCGGAGTGCCACTGCCATTCATCTCATACGGCGGCGCGAACCTGATCATCATGCTCACGGCAATGGGCCTGCTGATCAACGTCGCCTCCGGCAGGCATCAGGCGCGCGTCCGCGTGATCCGCGGCGGCGGTCGATCGGCCTCGCACAGAGAAGCACGCCCTCATTCGCAGCGCAAGGTCGCAGCAGCCGGAGCCGGTTCAGGAACTCCATCCAGGACTCGCGGGGGTCACAATGAAAATCGCCGTCGCAGCGGGGGGAACGGCCGGTCACGCCGTTCCGGCCCTGGCAGTCGCTGACGCGCTCAAAGAGCGCGGCGCAGAGGTCATTTTCTTCGGCGGTGAACGCGCCGAGGCCGAACTCGTGCCCGCGGCGGGTTACGAGTTCAACCAGCTGACGCTCGCGGGGCTTGATCGACGGAATCCGCTGAAGGCTCTGCGCGCCGTGTGGTTGGCGTTTCGCGGAGTGTTCACTGCGCGTAAGCAGTTGCGCGCCAAGGGCGTGGTCGCTGTGTTGGCAGGCGGCGGGTACGTCGCAGGTCCAGTCGGTGCGGCGGCGGTCACGTTGCGGCTGCCGTTGATTGTCACAGAGGCCGATGCGCATCTGGGCATCGCCAACAAGCTCCTCGCGCCGTTCGCTCGCCGGGTCTGCTTGGCCTTCGATCTCGATTCGCACAACGACGAGAAGTACCTCGTCACCGGTCGTCCGATTGCCCTGCGCCACGCGGGCCTGACCAAGCCGGCGGCGCGCGAGAAGTTCGGACTTCCCTCTGAGGGCCGATGCCTGCTGGTATTTGGCGGATCGCTCGGGGCTCGCAACATCAACCGTGCATTGCTCGATGCATTTGAGGACGGACTGCCCGAGGGCCTGATGGTTCTTCACCTGACCGGTCGCGGCGACCATGCGGCGGCCAAGGAGATTCTCGACTCCAGACCGGCCTTGGCCGAGGCAGCCAACGCCGGGCGCTACCGCCTGCTTGATTTCACGAGCGATTTCGATCTGGCGCTCGAAGCGGCCGACGTATCGGTCTGCCGCGCCGGCGGATCGATCTTCGAACTCGCTGCAGCGGGTCTGCCCGCGATCCTCGTGCCGTACCCGCACGCAACCGCCGATCATCAGGCGCTGAACGCGAAGTGGCTCACAGACGGCGACGCCGCGGTCATGGTCCGCGATCACGACCTGAACGGGACGCGTCTGCGCGAGCTGCTTGACCCGATGCTCGCCGATCCGGCTCGTCTTGAGGCAATGAGCCAGAACGCCCTGCGACTTGCAATGCCAGACGCCGCCGACCGTATTGCGAGCGAACTGATCACGGCCGCGGAGCAGGCTTGAGCACGGTATTCACAGGGCGAAAGCTGCACCTGATCGGCGTCGGTGGCGTCGGGATGAGCGGACTCGCGATCGCGGCGCAGCAGCTTGGAGCCGATGTGACCGGGTCCGATCGCGAGGCCTCGTCGTACACCGCGCGGCTCGAGCAGGCTGGAATTTCCGTGAAGATCGGTCAGGCCGCTGCAAATCTTCCCGAAGGTGCCGAGGTCGTGATCTCAACCGCGATCCTCGACTCGAACCCCGAGCTCGCCGCCGCCCGCGAACAGAGACGGAAGATTCTTCATCGCTCCGAGTTGCTGGCCGAGCTCGCTGCAACCAAGCCGCGCTGCATCGCCGTCGCAGGTAGCCACGGCAAGACCACGACGACGGCGATGATCGCCCACGTGCTCGAGCGGCTCGAGCTGAAGCCTTCCTATTTTGTTGGCGGCGAGGTGACGATCGGCAAGCGCACGACCAATGCGCATTTGGACGACGGAGACGTCGTCGTGATCGAGGCCGATGAGTCAGACGGCTCGTTTCTTCGCTATCACCCCGAGATCGCAGTGATCACAAACATCGAGTTCGAACACCCGGAGACCTGGAGTGGTCTTGACGAATTGATCGCTGCATTCCGTGAGCTTGCGGGCAACGCCAAGTCCGTCGTCATCTCGGCCGATCAGCCGCGGATCGACGAACTTGCGCTGGGAGACCGAGCGACCACGTTTGCACCAGCTCCGATCGCCGCGGACCTTCAGGCAACGACGATCACGACTCCGGAGGATCCGGCGCTGGGCAGTGCCTTCGAGCTGGGCGAAGAGGTGATCGAGCTCGGTGTCCGCGGGGAGCACAACGTCAAGAACGCGCTTGCAGCGATCGCCGCCGTTGAGCTGGTCGGAGTTTCCCGCAACGATGCAGCTGCTGCGCTGAAGTCCTTTGTCGGCGTCGGCCGTCGCTTCGAACTGATAGGCGAGACCGCGAACGGCGCGGTCGTGTACGACGACTACGCCCATCACCAGACCGAGATCCGCGCAGCGTTGACGACGGCTCGCCAGACCGCCCAGGGTGGCCGCGTGATCGCGGTTTTTCTCCCGCACCTCTACTCGCGGACGATGTCCTACGCCCGGGAGTTCGGCGAATCACTCACGCTCGCCGATGTAGTGATCGTCAACGACATCTATCCAGCCCGAGAGCGCGCCGAAGACTTTCCGGGAATCACAGGCTGGCTGATCGCCACCAGGACCGCTGACGCGGCGCCTGGAAAGCCGGTGTATTACGAACCGACCTTTGACGACGCCGTCGAACTGCTTGAGCGAATCCTCGAGCCCGGCGACCTCTGCATAACCATCGGCGCGGGCGACGTCTACCGGGTCGCCAACAGACTGACCGGAAGGACCCCATGAGCTTCCCCGACGCAGTCGAGCAGAACTTCGACCTGGCGCGCCTGACAACGGTGCGCACCGGTGGCGCTGCCGATTACTACGCGCGCCCCGAGTCAAATGAGGCCGTCGTGGAGCTGCTTGCATGGGCAAGTTCAAATCAGCTTCCGGTAGGTGTGATCGGCTCGGGATCGAATCTATTGATTGCGGACAAGGGGTTCCGCGGACTCGTGATCAAACTCGACGGACATCTCACGGAAGTGCACATTGAAGGCGATGGCGTCCTCAGTGGCGGCGGCGCGCGCCTGCCGAGCCTCGCCGCGAAGACGGCCGAGCAGGGTCTGGCCGGCCTTGAATTTGGCGTGAACATCCCCGGCACGGTCGGCGGTGCGATTCGCATGAACGCCAACGCTTACGGCGGCGAGCTTGCGAGCGTGCTCGAATGGGCCGAGGTTGCCAGCCCGGACGGCATCGAGCGCCGCGCCCCGGAAGACTTTGAGTTCACATACCGTCACAGCAACATCGCCGGCTACCAAGTCGTCACGCGCGCGCAGTTCCGTTTGACGAAGTCGACACCCGATGCCGTCAAGCACACGCTCAGCGCGCTCCGCGGCCGCCGAAAGGCAGCCCAGCCCTCGGGCATAAAGACTTTCGGTTCCACGTTCAAGAACCCAGACGACCCGCGCGCTGAAGGGCGCACCGCGGGCCAGTTGCTCGAAGCCGCAGGATGCAAAGGCCTCGAGCAGGGCGGCGCCCGCTTCTCGCCGAAGCACGCGAACTTCGTCGAGAACTTCCAGGCTGCAACCACCGCCGATGTCGTCGCGCTGATCGCCGCCGGGCGCGCCCGCGTGCAGGAACAGTTCGGCGTTCGTCTCGAAACCGAGGTCCAGGTGCTCGGTGACGTCGACCGCGAGCTCTGGGAGTCCGAATGAGTTTTCCACATGCCGTTGACCTGCGTCGAGCGCGGATTCCGCGCGTCCCGCGCAGCTCGTTGCGCCGGGTCACGGCACGCCTTCGCAAGCCGTCGCGCCGGACTCTCCTGGTGTCGATCTTGATCCTCGGTGCGATCGTCGCGGCGGGATTCATGCTCGTGCGCAATTCGTCGCTGGTGGAGGTGCGCGAAGTCAAGGTCGTCGGTTTGTCGGGCTACTACGACAAGCAGGCGCGCAGCGCAGTCGTGGCCGAGGCAATGCAGATGACAACGATGAACTTCAGCGCTGAGCGCGTTCAGGAAGCCGCCGCTGGATTCGTCGATGTGGCCGGGGTTTCGGTCGAAACTGATTTCCCGCACGGCGCGACGATCTACGTCGATGTGCGCAAACCAGTTCTTGTAGCCCGCCTGAACGGCCGTACCGTCACGCTCTCGCAGGAAGGCGAAGTGATCTCCACGGCCAGGTCCGTCGCCGGCCTCCCGAAGGTCGAGGCGAGTGGAACGGTCGTGAACAACCGCGTTACCGGCGGCAGGGCTCTGTCCGCCGCGAGGCTGCTCGGCGCAGCACCCGACGTCTTGCTGCGCCAGGTCGACGAGATCAAGTGGGGCAGGTTCGGAATTGTCGTTTCGATGGCCAAGGGGACGGATCTCTACTTCGGCACGTCTGCAGACGCCAAACTCAAGTGGCGCGACGCAGCGACCGTCCTCGCCAGCGACGCCGCCACCGGAGCCTCGTATCTGGATCTCCGCGTTCCAGGTCGACCGGCGATCGGCGGACTCGGCGCAGCGCCGTCCACGATCACTGGGCAGCCAATAGTCAAGGCGCCGACCGACGACGCCGAGGCAATCGTTCCGAGCGCGGGGGCGACGGCACCTGAGGCGCCAGTCCAGACTCCGGTACCGACAACTCAGACCGCTCCTCAACCACAAGCTCCGGCAGCTATCCCGACCCCGCAGGCGCCCGCAGGATCGGCCGGTGGGGCCGCCCCGAACGGCTAGCTGCACCCGGAACGCAGGCAAAACCATGTATAACTCCCAAGTGCACCCTCAACCTTTCAACCTTCAACCTTTGGTAGAGGGAATCCTAACTCTCAGGCACTAGTTGAGACTTGGGCGCTGCAACAATCATTGTCGCGCTACACAATCGGGCCGGGAGGCCGTTAATTTCAGCGATATGAACGATTTCGACTACACACCTCAGGGAACCAGCGCGGCTGGACGCGACGCAGGCAGCTATTTGGCCGTCATCAAGGTCGTCGGCGTCGGCGGCGGCGGTACCAACGCCGTCAACCGAATGGTCGACGCTGGGCTCAAGGGCGTCGAGTTCATCGCCGTCAACACGGACGCTCAGGCGCTGCAGATGTGTGACGCCGACGTGAAGCTGAATATCGGCGCGACGCTGACCAAGGGTCTCGGCGCCGGAGCCGATCCGTCGATCGGTGGCGGAGCCGCCTCCGAGAGCCGCGACGACATCAAGGAAGCTTTGAAGGGCGCGGACCTCGTGTTCGTAACTGCTGGCGAGGGTGGCGGTACCGGCACCGGCGCCGCCCCCGTGATCGCCGAGATCGCCAAACAGGAAGTCGGAGCATTGACGGTCGGCGTTGTGACGCGTCCGTTCTCGTTCGAAGGATCCCAGCGCGCCAAGCAGGCCGACGAGGGAATCGCCCGTCTGCGCGAGCAGGTCGACACATTGATCGTCATCCCGAATGAGCGACTGCTCAGCACCGTGGAGCGCCGCACTTCGATCCTCGACGCGTTCCGCGACGCCGACAACGTGCTGCGACAGGGCGTCCAGGGCATCACCGACTTGATCACCACGCCCGGCCTGATCAACCTCGACTTCGCCGACGTGCGCACGATCATGAGCGACGCCGGCAGCGCGCTGATGGGCATCGGCGCGGGCAGCGGCGAAGGCCGTGCAGGCGAGGCAGCCAAGAACGCAATTAGTTCTCCGCTGCTCGAGGAGAGTGTCGAAGGGGCAACTGGAATCTTGCTGAACATCACCGGCGGCCGCGAAGTCGGTCTATTCGAGATCAACGAAGCCGCCGAGATCGTCTCGAGCGCTGCCGACCAGAACGCAAACATCATCTTTGGTGCGGTGATCGACGAGAACCTGGGAGACGAAGTCCGCGTCACCGTGATCGCAACTGGATTCGACAAACGAGGTGCGGGTTCATCCTCGCGCGGCGGACTCGACTTCGAGAGCGGCCGTTCTTCACGCCGCCCTCGTCGCGCCGTCGGACGCAGTGACGTCGACCGTGGATCGCTCTCGATCTCGGACGACGACATCGACGTGCCTGACTTCCTCCGCGAGGACTAAAGATGCCCCGGGCGATCAGCCCGGCATATGCAACCCGCAAGCAGGCGCAGTCAGTTGTGAGCGCCGCGGGTATCGACGCAGCTGTCGACTCGACCTCGTTGCTGGGGCGCGGGGTCAAGAGTCTCGTCACGCGGATCGACCTCGCTGATGGCTCGGCACTCGCTTTGAAGGCCTTCATCCGTGGCGGCTCAACGACACGCGAGCATCGCGCCTATGAACTGCTTGGTGAGCACGAACTGCCGCTGCCTCAGATGCTGCTCGGGGTGGCGAGCAATGATGACTTTCCCTTCGGCTTCACGCTACTCACAATGGCCCCGGGCGAGCCGCTCAACGACCACTTCGTCGATCTCCCGCGTGAACAGCTTCTGAGTATCTATCGCGGCGTCGGAGAGTTCCAGCGACTGATCCATCGCACCAACGCGCCCGGCTTCTCCGACCTGACCGACCACGAACTCAATGCCGACAACGGCGCGCTGGTCGCGAAGCGCGTGCAGGCTGCACTCGGCACCTTTCTGACGCACGGCGGAAAACCTCGCCTTGCGGCCAAGCTCGAGAACTTCTTTGCCGAGAACGATCGGCACCTCGCGCTCGTTCCGAATCCCGTGCTCTGTCACGGAGACCTTCATCCCGAGAACATCCGCGTGGCGCATGTCGGCGGTGAGTTCACTTTCGTCTTCGCGATCGATCTCGAAGAAGCCTTCGCCGGGGACCCGCTGATGGATCTCACGCGAACGCTGCAGTCCTGTCCGCTGCCGGGAAGCGACCTCACGGCTGCGCTGCTCGACGGATACGGCGGAAAGCCCGAAGGGTTCGACGATCTGCACGACGTTTACTTCTTGCTCTACGAACTCGAGCTTTGGAACTACTACGCGGTCGGCGGATCGCGTAAACCGCTCCGAAGCATCTCCAGGCGCATCAGACGGCGGCTTCGAGGCATCGGCTCGCAAGCGTGAAGATCCAGGCATTCGAAACCAAACTCGTGATGCTCGCGGGTGACACCTCGTACGCCCAGTCGACAATGCTCGATGGGGTGGTGGACGGCGTTTCGCCCAAAGCCTCGGTGGCGCGAAAGACGCTGGCCGCGATCCGCCAGACGGCGAACGTTCGCGAGCTCGTCTACCTGCCCACTCACGATCCCGAATCCACTCAGCGGCTCGCCGATCGCGAGCCGGTGCCGCCCGCCTAGCGGCTAGTCTCGCCGCCGATGACAGAGCCGACAGAGAGCCTTCGCCATACAGCCCTTTACGACCGCCATCGCGAGGCGGGAGCAAAGCTCGTCCCGTTCGCCGGTTGGGAGATGCCCGTCCAGTACCCCGACGGGATTCGCGCTGAACACCAGCATGTTCGTGCTCACGCGGGGATCTTCGACGTCTCCCACATGGGCGAGATAGAGACCTCTGGCCCCCAGGCCGAAGCCTTCCTTCAGCACATACTTTCGAACGACGTGACGAAGATCCCGATCGGCGGCGCTCAGTACTCGCTGCTCTGCCAGGAAGACGGCGGCGTGATCGACGATCTCTTCACCTACAGGCTCGGGCCGCAGCGCTATCTGACTGTTACCAATGCTGCTAACCACCCTGTGGATTTTCAGTGGTTCGCACTGCAGGCCGGTGGTTTTGACGTTGACGTGATCGACCGCGCGAATGAGTACGCGATGATCGCGCTCCAGGGCCCCGAAGCACGCGGGATCCTGCGCCAGCTGCTCGGCGACGGCGCCGAGCCCGAGCGCATGAAGATCGTTGAGAGCCACGTCGCTGGCCACCCGGCGCTGATCTGCGGCACGGGTTACACCGGCGAGGACGGCGTGGAGATCCTCGTTCCACCAGCGAACGCATCGTCGATCTGGGAGGACCTGATCATCGCCGGCGCCAAGCCGATTGGACTTGCTGCGCGTGACACGCTGCGGCTTGAGGTCTGCTTCCACCTTTACGGCAACGACCTTTCGCGTGACCGTGACCCGATCTCGGCCGGACTTGCTTGGGCGTGTGCCCTGGACACGGGGTTCATCGGCTCGGAGGTTCTGAAAAAGATTGGTGACGAAGGCCCCGAGCAGAAGCTTGTTCCGTTCAGGATCGTTGGCCCGGGAATTCCGCGTCAGGACAATCCAGTGTTTCGCGGCGGTTCGCAGATCGGCGTCGTGACCAGCGGAACTCTCTCGCCGTCGCTCGACAATGGGGTCGGGATGGCGTACGTGGACGCTGAGTTCGCCGAGCCAGGCATCGACATCGAGATCGACATCCGCGGCAAATTGCGCCCAGCGCAGACCCGCAGGAAGCCCTTGTACGTGAAGCAATAGGATTGCCCGAGCAATCTGACCCCGAGAGGACCCGAAGAACGTGGCTGACGAGCACTACCCCGAAGATCTGATTTACCACCCCGAACACGACTGGGCCAAGATCGACGGCGACATCGCCACGTTCGGAATCACTTGGTTCGCGCAGGATGCTTTGGGTGAAGTCGTGTTTTTCGAGCCGCCGGCCGTTGGTACGGCCGTGACGAAGGATGCCTCGTATGCCGAGATCGAATCGGTAAAGGCGGTCAGTGAAGTGGTGGCACCGCTCTCAGGCGAGATCGTTGAAGTCAACGAAGCGCTCGAAGCGGCCCCGGAGACCATCAACGATGACCCCTACGGCGCGGGTTGGATGGTCAAGATCAAGCTGAGCGACCCATCCGAAGTTGCCGCGCTGCTCGATCCCGCCGCTTACAAGGCTTTGCTCTAGCTTCCGCCGCGGGTCTCGGGGAGTCCGATTCCCGGGATCGCCGGAGGCGGTGGTGGGAACGCCGCGTTCGAGCCCGCGGCAGATTCAAGCGGCTCACCGTTTGGTCCGCCCTTTGTCTCTGGCTGTCCTATGCCTGGAGTCGACGGTGGTGGAGGTGCCTGTTCCTGGCCGTCGGACTGAGGGTTTTCTGACGCTTCCATCTCAAATCATCCTAACGGCTGAGCCGCCTGTCGATTTCCTTCTCGTCTGCCCGAATGCGGTACAAAGCCTCGTATGTTGCTTTTCCGGACAGACCAAACGTGAACCCATACTTTCGCGGGATGAGTACCGAAACGGCTGAGCAAACTATCGCTACGAACGTGAGTAGAGCGATAGCCCCGAGGATCCACATCACTGTCGTCTGCTCCCCGTCTGAGTCGCTGAACGCATCGGCGCCGAGGAACGACACCGCGAGCGATGCGGCGCCGATCAGTAGGCCTGTGCGATTGCGAAGCTCGTCCAGAGACCGTTCTTGGCTGTCTAACGCAGCTTGTGCGGATTCTCGTGCGAGCCTCTCGAGCGACATGGGTGCAACCTATTGATCCGCGCGGACGAACACACGTTCGTCAAATTCCTTCTCCGAGTCACCTTCTAGAGTTGTCCGTAACGAGAGTTCCCCAACTTTCGTCCCCCGACTCAAGAAGGACAGTCTTTGAGCACCTACACCTCAGACACGCCCGACGACCGCGCCGCAATGCTGGCCGCGATCGGGGCGAAATCGATCGATGACCTCTTCGCCGACATCCCTGCGGGTGTCCGGCTTGACCGAGACCTGAACCTGCCCACCGGCAAGGCCGAGTTCGAGGTCTTTGACCACCTCTCTGAGCTGGCCGACAAGAACATCCACTCCGACCGCGAGATCAGCTTCCTCGGCGCCGGGATGTACGACCACTACGTGCCCGCGCTGGTCGATTCGATCATCACCCGAAGCGAGTTCCTCACGCCCTACACGCCCTACCAGCCAGAGGTGTCCCAGGGCGGCCTGCAGGTCATGTTCGAATACCAGACCGCGATCGCGGAGCTGACCGGGCTCGATGTCTCAAACGCATCTGTCTACGAGGGACCGAGCGCGATGGCCGCCGCCGGCTACCTCGCCCAGCTCGAGAACGGCCGCGACAAGTTCGTCGTCAGCCAGGCCGTCAACCCGCAGTACCGCGAGACGCTCAAGACCAACGCTCACGGGTACGGCACCGAAGTCGTCGAGGTCCCCGCGACCGACGGTCTCACCGACCCGGCTGCCCTCGCCGAGGTGATCGACGCCGACACGGCAGCGGTCTTCATCCAGAACCCGAACTTCTTCGGCGCAATCGAAGACGTCCAGGCGCTCGTCGATGCCGCCAAGGCGCACGACGCGCTTGTCGTCTGCGTCGCCGACCCGCTGACGCTTGGCGTGCTCGCGCCTCCAGGCGACTTCGGCGTGGACATCTGCGTCGGCGAAGGCCAGACGCTCGGCAACCGCCTCGACTTCGGCGGGCCGTCATTCGGATTCTTCGCAGCGGCCAAGAAACTGATCCGCCGTATGCCGGGCCGCATCGCCGGTGAGACGACGGACGTCGACGGCCGCCGCGGCTGGGTGCTCACACTTCAGACCCGCGAGCAGCACATCCGCCGCGAGAAGGCGACCAGCAACATCTGCACCAGCCAGGCACTGAACGCGTTGGCCGGCGTGATTTACCTCTCCTGGCTTGGCCGGCAGGGAATCGTCGAGCTCGGCGAGCTGATGCTCAAGCGCACGGCTTACGCCCGCGAAGTGCTCGGAGCGGTCGACGGCGTCGAAATCCTCTTCGACGCCCCGGTTTTCCGCGAGTTCGCAATCAAGCTCGACGCGCCGGTCCGCGGGGTGCTCGACCAGCTCGCGCTGGATGGCATCAACGGTGGATATCCGATCGGTCTTGACTATCCGGAATACGAAAACACGATCCTGGTGGCGATCACCGAGAAGCGCAGCAAGGAGCAGATCGACCTGTTCGCCAAGAGCCTCGCGAGTGCCGTGGCCGCCAGCAAGACCGGAGTGGGGGCAGAGGCATGACGATCAACGTCACAGAAACTCCGATGCAGGCCGAAAAGGCCACAACAATTTACGAGAAGTCCAAGCCCGGCCGTCGCGCATCGACGCTGCCCGTGCTTGACGTGCCAGACGTTTCGGTCGAGGACCTGCTGCCCGCATCTGCGATCCGCAAGACCCCGCCGCGCCTGCCAGAGATCAGTGAGCCGGAGATCGTCCGCCACTACAACAAGCTCAGCCGCCGCAACTTCGACCTCGACTCGGGCTTCTACCCGCTCGGTTCGTGCACGATGAAGCACAATCCGAAGCTGCACGAGCGCGCAGCGGCGCTGCCCGGCTTCGCTCGGCTGCACCCACTGCAGTCGTCCGAGCGTGCCCAGGGCGCGCTTGAGCTGATGTACAACCTCGAGGGCGCGCTGTCGGAGATCACGGGTCTTCCGCACGTCTCGCTCCAACCCAGCGCCGGATCACACGGCGAGCTCGCCGGAGTGCTCCTGACCAAGGCCTACCACGAGGACCGCGGCGAGACCCGCACGAAGGTCCTCGCGCCCGACACTTCGCACGGCACGAACCCGGCCACCGTCACGATGGCCGGATACGAGACCGTCAAGGTTGCAACCAACGAGCGCGGCGGGGTGGACCTCGACGATCTGCGCGAGAAGGCAACGACTGATGTCGCCTGCCTGATGCTCACGAACCCCAACACACTGGGATTGTTCGACGAGAACATCGAAGAGATCGCGAAGATCATGCACGACGTCGGCGCGACGCTCTACTACGACGGCGCCAACCTCAACGCCGTGATGGGCATCTCTCGCCCCGGCGATATGGGCTTTGACATCGTCCACATGAACCTGCACAAGTCGTTCACGCAGCCGCACGGCGGCGGCGGACCGGGTTCTGGGCCAATCGCGGTATCCGAGCGCATGGCGCCATACCTGCCCAAGCCGCGGATCGTAAAGAAGGAAGGCCGCTTCCGTTACGACTTCGATCAGCCAAAGAGCATTGGGCGCCTGCGCGGCTTCCAAGGCAACTTCGGCGTGTTCGTGCGCACCTACGCATACATCTGCTCGCTCGGTGGCGAGGGACTGAAGGCCGCGTCCGAAACAGCGGTGTTGAACGCCAACTACATGCTCGAAAAGGGCAAGCAGAACGAGCGCGTGAACAAGTACCTTCCGGTCGCCTTTGATCGCACGGCAAAGCACGAGTACGTGTTGAGCGCCGCAGAATCGAAGCGCCAGCTCGACGTGCGAGCAACCGACATCGCCAAACGCCTGCTGGACCTCGGCTACCACCCGCCGACGATCTACTTCCCGCTGCTCGTTGACGAGGCGCTGATGATCGAGCCGACTGAGACTGAAACGATGGAGACGCTCGACGGATTCATCGAAGCACTCGACCAGATCTTGGAAGAGGCCGAGAAGGATCCCGCCTTCGTGCAGAACGCTCCCTACACCACGCCGGTCCGCAGGTTGGACGAGGCAGCGGCGGCGCGTAGTCCTGTGGTGACGCAGGATCTCGACCTGCTGCCCTAGTACAACTGCCGCGTGCGAATCTTCAGCGGAATCCAGCCAACCGGCAAGAAGCACCTCGGCAACTACATCGGTGCGATAAGCCAGTACGTCGACCTTCAGGACCAGGGCGATCCCTCGATCTTCTGCGTGGTTGACCTGCACTCGATCTCGGTCGTCTACGACCCAGCCGAGCAACGCGAGCGCGTCTATGACACCGCGGCGATCCTGCTCGCGGCCGGCCTTGACCCCGAGCGCTGCATCTTCTTCCGACAGTCCGACGTGCCCGAGCACACGGAGCTGACTTGGCTGCTCTCATCGATCACCAGCCACGGCGATCTCAATCGCATGACCCAGTTCAAGGAGAAGTCGGCCAAGCAGCGCGAGCGCGTTGTGTCGGCGCTTTTCTTCTATCCCGTCCTGATGGCCGCGGACATCCTCGCTTATCGCACCACGCTCGTGCCGGTCGGCGACGACCAGCGCCAGCACATCGAGCTCGCGCGTCAGATCGCGACCAACTTCAACCAGCGCTACGGCAAGACCTTCGTGGTTCCCGACTGGCGCATTCCCGAGGTCGGCGCGCGGATCATGGACCTGAAAAACCCAGAATCCAAGATGTCCACGACCAGCGAGAACCCGGCCGGCACCGTCTACGTGCTCGACGAGCCAAAGGCGATCGAGAAGAAGTTCAAGTCCGCAACGACCGACAGCGGCAGCGAAGTGGTGCGCGCGCCCGACAAACCCGGAATCAGCAATTTGGTCGAAATTCTCGCTTTTGTGTCTGGGCGGGCGATGGATCAGGTTGAGGCCGATTTTGCCGGTCAGCAGTACGGATCCTTCAAGGGAGCCGTCGCCGAAGCCGTGATTGAGTATTTGCGCCCCGTGCAGGAGAAATACGCGGAGATCCGTCCGGACGAGGCCGCGCTTGAAGCTGTTCTGGGCGCTGGAGCGGCTCGGGCGCAGGCAATTGCCGGTCCGATCGTGGCGGAGGCGCGCGACAAAATGGGTCTGGGCCCCACTGTAAGTTCAGCGCCGTGGAAAGCCTGAACAAACTGATCGACGCGGACGCCCGCGACGAAGCCCTCGCCGGCGCGGTGACGATCGAGGAGATCGAAGCTGCTGAGATCGAGGCTTCGGCGGGCGAACCCGTTCACGTCGCCGCCTTGAGCGAAGGAACCCCGCGCTTTGATGCGCTGGAGCTTGATCTCGAGGTCTTCCACGGCCCGTTTGACCTACTGCTTGAGCTGGTCATGCGAGAAGAGATTGATCTCTTGGAGGTCGACCTCGCAACAATCGTGCTCGGCTACGTCGAGCTGCTCGAATCGCGCGGCGAGATCGAGCTCGAGCCGGTCACAGAGTTTGTTGTTCTGATCGCGGCGCTGCTTGAGCTAAAGAGCCGCATGATGCTCCCGCGCGAAGAGACCGACGGCGTCTTTGACCTCGAGTTCGACGCAGAGGAGGCGGCCGAAGAGCTGCTCAGCCGCATGCTCGAGTACCACCGCTACAACAAGCTTGCTGGATGGCTGCGCGAGCGATACCACGCCGAGCAGCCGTTTCACTACCGCAGCGCTCCGCTCCCGCGTGAGATGCGCACGGTCAGCTACGAGAGGATCGGCAAGGTCTACAACCCGGACAAACTTGCGAGCGCGATCGGCGACCTGCTGAGTGTGCCAGAGCAGATGTCGATGCCGCACATGCGCGTGCACCGCGCCACGCTGCAGGATCGACTGAGCAGCCTGCGCACGCTGCTCAAGCGCGCTACGCACTTCAACTTCGATGACGCCGTCGAGGGCGAGGATCGCCTCACGGAAGCGCTCACGGTCTGGGCGTTGCTCGAGCTCTACAAGCTCGGTGAGGCCGACTGGGAGCAGGAAGAAACCTTTGGACCGATTGAGGTCTATTCAAGGACTGCGGCATGAGTGAACAACCAGAAGAAGTGGACATCGAAGTCCCGGACCCATCCGAGGGAATTCCTGAGTCTCAACGACTCACGCTCCCCGCCAAGCTGGAGGCGCTTTTGTTCCTCTCCAACGAACCGCTCACGGTCGCTCAGCTCGTAGAGGCGACCGAATCTACTGAGTCGAAGATCGATCAGGCGCTCAGTGTTATCGAAGAGGATTGTGAGACGGGAACGCGTGGGGTCGTCCTGCGCAAGATCTCCGGTGGATACAAGCTCGCCAGCGCGCCCGGCGCCGACGCAGCAGCAAAGCGCCTCTTCGCCAAGCCGCGCACCCCGCCGCTCACGCAGGCCCAGGCCGAGTGCCTGGCGATCATCGCCTATCTGCAGCCTGTCTCACGCCCGGAGGTCGCCCGCATCCGCGGTGTCAGCTCCGAGAGCGCGCTCGCCACGCTGCTCGAGCGCGGATTGGTCGCAGACGCCGGTCGATCCAAGTTCGGCGCAGTGATCTTCCGCACCACCGAGCTTTTTGACCGCTTGTTCGGTCTTGAGGGCCTCGACAAGCTTCCGAACGTCGCCGCCTTCGATCCTTCACCCGAAGATGAGCGCGATTTGCGCGAACGGCTGATGAAAGCCGGCGAAGCCCGCGAGGCTTCGACCCCGAACATCGCGCAGTAGGCGCCAAAAGCACTCGTTTTATCCCCGCAGAGACTTTCGTACAGGGGGTTAAAACCCCATAGACAAGCGGTTGGGGGTCACGACCCCTCGAACAAACGTCCAAGTTACTCACTAGTGGCTATTTATGGGATATGGCATCGGCCGATAATCCCCTTGAACGATCCGGGACATGATCTTCAACTCAAGAGATTGAGAACAAGGAGATTCAAGTTTCGGGGAATTGACTGTCGGCGCGACAGCGAGTGGTTCGGCCAAGTGCCTTCCATGCATGTCGTGCCCGGCATCTCCCCCCAGAGACGATTTCAAAGCTGACTTGGTTCCCTGTAGAGCGATCTACATACCCCCCCGGGAGCTAGTCGTTGAAAGGCCCTTCGCTACGGACTAGGCGGGGGCCTTTCGCTTTTAACGGGTCAACTACGATCAGGGCTCGGTTTTCATTCTCGCGAGAACGCCTACCCCCATAGGCGTCTCCTTCAGATTCAAAGAAGAACCCGGCACCCCCATGCTGCTGCACGCTGAACACATCACCAAGACCATCGGTACGCGAACCCTGTTCGCGGACATCGACCTGACGCTCTATCCGGGCGACAAGGTCGGCCTGGTCGGACGCAACGGGGTGGGGAAGACCACATTCCTCAAACTGATCGCCGAGCCCCAGCGCGACGGCGACATGCGGATCCGACACTTCGGCAATATCGGTTACTTGCCGCAGGACCCGCGCATCGACGACAACGTCGATCTGAACAAGTCCGTTGTAGACCATGTGATCTCTTCGCTCAATCTCGACTCCGAGCGCGACGAGCTTGCCGAGTTGCTCACCGCGATGGAGAAGGACCCGAACGAGAATGCGATCGTCGCCTACACCGCAGCTCAAGAGCGCTACGCCGACAAGGGTGGCTACACGGCCGAGGAGAAGGCCGGATCCTTCGCCCGCGGCATCGGCCTGCGCGAAGAACGCATCAACGCGCCGCTTCACGAACTCTCAGGAGGCGAGCTGCGTCTGGCCGAGATCGCCCGCATCCTTTTTGCATCACCGGACGCGCTGCTGCTCGACGAGCCGACCAACCACATCGACACCGACGCCCGCCTCTGGCTGCTCGACTTCATGCGCAACTATCGCGGCGGCTTGCTCGTGATCAGCCACGACATCGACCTGCTCGACGAGTCGATCACCCGCGTCATTCACCTCGACGAAGGCCAGGCGCACGAATACAAGGGCACGTACTCGCGCTACATCAGTTCGCGCGCCGCCGACGAAGAGCGGCTCGAAAAGGTCGAGGCCCAGCGCGAGGCCGACGCCAAACGCATGAAGACGCTCGCCGACAAGATGCGTGGCCAGAGCGCCAAGCGAGCAAAGGCCGCCAAGGCGCTCGACCGCCGCGTTGAGACGTTGCGTGCCGAGGCGCCAAAGAGCGTCAGCAAGCAGCGCGACGCGCACTACAAGTTTCCCGATCCGCCGCACTGCCACCGCACGGTGTTGATGGTTGACAACCTCGCGAAGTCCTACGACGAGAACGACGTGTTCAGCGACCTGAACTTCACGCTCGATCGCGGGCAGCGCATGTGCCTGATCGGGTTCAACGGCGCCGGTAAGTCAACGCTGCTGAAGCTGATCGCGAAGATCACCGAACCGACCGAGGGGAGCGTCGAGTACGGCGTCGGCGTCTCGGTTGGCTACTACGACCAGGAGCACGGCGACATCGATGCTTCCGAGACCGTCATCGAGAATGCCCGTAAAGACCTCTCTGGATTCTCCGACCCTGAGACCCGCAGCCTGCTCGCCAAGTTCCAGCTGACCGGAGACACGGTTTACCAGAACGCAATGACTCTGTCGGGAGGCGAGAAGACCAAGCTCGCACTGGCAAAGCTCGTCGCCGGCAAGCACAACGTCCTGCTGCTGGACGAGCCGACCAACAACCTCGACCCGGCTTCGCGCGACTACATCGCCGAGGCGCTGTCGGGCTGGACCGGCACGATCATCGCCGTCAGTCACGACACGGAGTTCATCGACGTCCTCAATCCCGACTTCTCACTAGTCTTGCCCGACGCCGACTTCAGCCACTGGCAAGAGGGCGACCTTGAGATGGTCGCGCTCGCCTAAGGAGCAGAGCAAGTGAGTACGCACACAGAGCCATTCATCTGGTTTGACGCCGACCCGCACGAATTGCGCGACTTCTACGCAAGTATTTTTGACGACTTCGAGACGATTCACGAACTGCGAGGGTCCGATGGCGCCGTACTCGGTGTGACGGTCAGCATCGGCGGTAGGCGGTACAGCCTCTTCAACGGAGGCCCCGGCTTTCCGCACACCAATGCGTTCTCACTGATGATCTACACCGACGACCAGGAGCAGACCGACCGATACTGGAACGCACTGCTCGCCGATGGCGGCGAAGAGCATGCCTGTGGTTGGTTGACCGACAAGTTCGGCCTCAAGTGGCAGGTCACGCCGAAGTTCATGATGGAGGTCCTTGCGAGCGACGACGCGGAGGGTCGCGAGCGCGCGTTCAACGCGATGCTGACGATGCAAAAGTTGATCGTCGCGGACCTTGAAGCTGCCTTTGCCGGCAGCGCCGACTAGTTCGAGACGGTGAACGAGCCGACGAGGTCGTCGGTCTCGATGATCTCGCGGCCGAAGAGCCAGAGCGCGATGGGACTCAACTTGAGGTTCGCGACTGCGGGCGGGATTAGCAAGGTGCGCATTTTTTCGATCCTACGCGAGCGCCGCGTCTGTGTCCGAGACGGCGGCTTTCTGAATCGCGTCGGCAACGAGCTGACCGCATGCGGCGGCAATGTCCTGGCCGCGAGTCAGGCGCACTGTCGCGACGACGCCTTCTGATTGCAGCGTGTCCTTGAAAGCGGCGATCGTGGTGCGGGCCGATCCTCCGTATCCCGTGCCAGTCGGGTTGTAGGGGATCAGATTGACCTTGAAGGCGTTGTGGGGTTGGAGCACCTCGGCGAGTTGCTTGGCGTGGATCGTGTGGTCGTTGATCCCATCGAGCATCACGTACTCGATGTACACGCGGCGATTGTTCTGTTCGTAGTGCTTGCGGCACTCGGCGAGCACGTCCTCAAGCGGCCAGCGGTCGTTGACCGGCATGATCTTCGAGCGCAGCTCGGGGTCGGCGGCGTGGAGGCTGAGCGCGAGTCGCACCGGTCGCTCGATCTTGTTGAACTGTTTGATGCCCGGGAGCCAGCCGACGGTTGAAACTGTCGTGCGGCGACTGGTGATCCCGATGTCCGGGAGCTTCTCGCAGGACTCGAGCACGTTGTCGAGGTTCATCATCGGTTCGCCCATGCCCATGAACACGAGGTGGTTGACGTTGTCCTCGATGCGCTTGAAGAAGAGCGCCTGGTCGAGGATCTCGGCAGTAGTGAGGTTGCGGCCGAAGGCCATCGTGCCGGTCGCACAGAAGGTGCAGGTAAGCGGGCAGCCCGACTGGCTCGAGACGCAGATCGAGCGGCGACCGTCGAGGTACTTCATCATCACGGCTTCGACGGGGCGCTTGTCGTGGGTGTGGAAGAGGGCCTTGACGGTGCCGTCGCGGGATTCAGCGCTGTCGATCAGCTCAAGCGTGGAGAACGGCACTCGCTCATCGAGCTCGAGGCGCAGCAACTCGGGAAGATTGGACATCTCCTCGTAGCCAGTCGCTCCGCGCGCGGTCCACTCCCATACCTGTTTGGCGCGGTAGGGGGCATCGCCGAGTTCTTCGAGCGTGTCCTTGAGAAGATTCAGATCCATCGTTCACAACGGTAGGGGAATGGCAATGACTCACGCGTTGGGTCCTCGGTTCCGATGCATGGACATGACCGCCGATCAGGCATACGCCTGTATTTTCATCGCGCTGCTTGCGCTTCCCGCGGTGGCGTGGGTACTCGAGCGGGGCAACGGGGGGCATCTGCCAAGTCGTCGAGCCGCGATGGTGCTCGGACTCGTTGGGGCGGCGGCGATGTTGACGCCGATCGTCGCCGCGGAAGTCGAATTGATCGGGGGCGGGCTCGCGGGCAATGGGGGCGACCTCTTCGTGATTCCCGCGCTGGGGCTCCCGCTGATCGCGCTTTCTGTCGCCTGGGTAATTTTGCCGCTCCGGGCCGAGGCGAAAAAAGCTGCGAGCCGGTGGAAGCTCGCGCTGCTCGTGTTGCCGTCACTGTTGATCGGGCTGCCCAACGCGATCTACATCGCGATGGCTCAATGAGCTGACCTCGCGCGCCCGTGCGCGTGAGATTTGCGCAAATTGCTGCCTCTTTGCGGGCGCGTAGGCTTCACTGCGTGCGTCTTGCGAAATACATCGCCCACGCTGGCATCGCCAGCCGCCGCGCCTCAGAGCAGCTGATCTTTGACGGCCGCGTCACGGTTGACGGCAACGTTGCCACGGATCCCGCGCGCGATGTGGACGACGGCAACGAGATATCGGTTGATGGTGACCGCGTGGCTATCGAGAAAACGGTGGTGTACGCGGTGAACAAGCCACTCGGCGTAATCAGCACGGCAAGCGACCCAGAAGGCCGCCGCACGGTGGTCGATCTCATCGGCTCCGAGAAACGCCTCTACCCAGTCGGCCGCCTCGACGCAAACTCATTCGGCCTGATGCTCGTCACCAACGACGGCGACCTCGCCCAGAAGCTCAGCCACCCTCGCCACGGCGTGCCCAAGACCTACCGCGTTCGCGTTCGTCGAGGAAATCCACTCTCGCGCGGCGAGCTCGCGCACCTGGCAGCAGGAGTCGAGCTGGAAGACGGCAAAACCGGCCGCGCCGAGGTCACCAAGACCGGGCCGCGCGAGTTCGAGATCGTCATTCGCGAAGGACGCAACCGCCAGATCCGTCGCATGTGTGAAGCGATCGGCCGCGACGTCGGCGAGCTCCAGCGCATCAAGTTCGGACCGCTCGAACTCGGCCGCCTCAAAGAGGGCACGGCCCGCAAACTTTCGAACGAGGAGATCGAATCGCTCTGGCAGAATGTCGATCTCGCACAGACCACGAAAAAGCCCTCCAAGCCCAAGTCGCGCGGCAACTCGCGCACCGGCCGCGGCAAGACCAGATGAACGCAGACTCCAACACCAAGCTCTTCGCCCTGCGCGGCGCGACCACGGTCAAAGCCAACGAGGCCGACTTGATCGTGGAAGCGACCGAGGAGCTGCTCGTCGAGGTGCTCAAACGCAACGACCTCGCTCCGGCCGCGCTCGTCAGCTGCATCTTCACCACGACAGCGGATCTGAACGCCCAGTTTCCAGCGGTCGCCGCGCGCAACATCGGCCTGAACGCCGTGCCGTTGCTCTGCGCGAGCGAGATCGACGTCCCCGGTTCGCTGCCCCTCGCGATCCGCATTCTTCTTCAGTACTACGCGCCACCCGAGCACGAAAGCAAACACGTGTACCTGCGCGACGCAGTCACGCTGCGCACTGACCTCTCGGCAGCCCAATAGCCATGCCGATCAAGATCAACGAAACGATCGCGGCCATCCCGGTCTACCCGCAGGCGAGCACTTACTCGTTCGGTGGTCCGCTGGTGAAGATGTCCAGCAACGAGTCGCCGTTCGCGCCGCACCCAGCCGTCGCCGAGGCGATCACGGCCGCTGGGCGCAACGTGAATCGCTATCCAGACCCAAGCGGCAGCGCATTCCGTAAGAAGCTCGCCGAGACCTACGACATGGCCGCAGAGCAGATCGTCCTTGGCAACGGGTCCTGCGAGATCCTGCTCGCCGGCGCGCAGGTGCTGCTCGAGCCGGGCGCCGAACTCATCTACACCTGGCCGTCCTTCTCGATGTACCCGCACCTTGCCGCGATGACCGGCGCGACCGCCGTCGAGGTGCCGCTGACCATCGATCACCGTCATGACCTCGACGCGATGCTCGCCGCGATCACCCCGAAGACGAAGATGATCCTCGTCTGCAACCCGAACAACCCGACCGGCACGTTCGTTGACTTTGATTCGATCAACTCGTTCGTCAGTGAAGTGCCCAATGACGTCTGCATCGTGATCGACGAGGCCTACATCGAGTTCGTCGAGGGCGTCGATCGTGACGGCCTCCTGCCGCTGGTGATCGAGCACGACAACGTCGTGATCACTCGCACCTTCGCGAAGATCTATGGCCTGGCCGGGCTACGTGTTGGATATGGATTTGCACCACTTGCCTTCAAGCAGGCGATCGATCTCGTGCGTCAACCCTTCAGCGTCAACCTTGTTGCTCAGGCCGCCGCCACTGAGGCTCTCAATCACCCCGATGACGTCGTCGAGCGGGTGGGGGCAACCATCGCGGAGCGCCAGTGGGTCGAGACCGAACTGGGCGAGGCCGGATTCGCGACAGCCGAGACCCAGACGAACTTCAGCTGGATCGATCTCGGCGGCCTCGACGAAGATGTCGTCGTTGATGGCCTCGCCAAAGAGGGAATCATCGTGCGTGCCGGCAAAGCGCTCGGCGCGGATGGCTTTATTCGCGCCAGCTACTGCGAACACAACGAACACGTGCGATTTATCGCCGCGATGCGTGGCTTTTCGTAGAAATTCGCGTACTCTGTCCTGACGCGCGAAGCGGATTTGCTCAACTCGCGCCGTATCTACACCAAAGACGTTTGCAGGCAAGAACTTTGGTGCGGTTGTGTCCCTGAGGCCCGCCGTGATCCCATCCAAAACTTGAATACGCAGTACACACACCAACCGCAAGGCAACAGGTAGGCAATCCAAATGATGATCGTGATGACAGAAGGCGCGACCGAGGAGCAGATCCAGGGCGTCATCGACCGCATTGAGAAGGCAGGCGCAAACGCCCACGTTTCTCGCGGACAATTTGTCACCGTCATTGGGGCCGTCGGCGACGCCGACAGTCAGGTGCACGAGGCAGGCTTGGAGCTTGCCGACGGTGTAGACCACGTCGTTCCGATCATGAAGCCGTACAAGCTCTCGAGTGCTCAGTTCACCAAGGGCGAGAAGACGACGATCGAAATTGAAGGACGCAAGCTCGGCGGTGGCCACTTCGCGCTGATCGCAGGTCCCTGCACTGTCGAGAGCCGCGAACAGGTGTTCACCAGCGCCCAGCAGTGCAAAGACGCAGGTGTTCCGTTCTTCCGTGGCGGTGCCTATAAGCCGCGCACTAGTCCTTACTCATTCCAGGGCCTTGGTGTTGAGGGACTGCGCATCCTCGGCGAGGCCAAGGAAGAGTTCGGCATGCCAATCGTCACCGAGCTGATGGACGTCCGCGACGTCGAGCACGTCGTCGAGTTCGCCGACGTCATCCAGGTCGGCGCGCGCAACATGCAGAATTACAACCTGCTCACCGAGATCGGCCGTTCCGGCGTTCCTGCGCTGCTCAAGCGCGGTCTCTCCAGCACGATCGAAGACCTCCTGATGGCCTCCGAGTACATCCTCAAGGAGGGCAACCAGGACGTCATGCTCTGCGAGCGCGGAATCCGCACCTTCGAGCCGGGCTACCGCTTCACGCTCGACCTGCTGGCCGTTCCGGTGCTACAACAGTTGACGCATCTGCCGATCGTTGTTGACCCCTCCCACGCGGCAGGTCGCCGCGACCTCGTCCTCTCGATGTCGCTGGCAGCAGCGGCAGCGGGCGCAGACGGCATCATCGTCGAGACGCACCCCGACCCCGAGAATGCGATCTGTGACGGACCGCAGGCGATCGTCGGCAGCGAGTTCGGCGATTACGCCGAGCAGGTCAACCGCATCGCGGAGATGGTGGGCAAGACTGCTGAAGTCGTCGCTGCGTAGCGCAAACGATCAAAAACGCTCGATAGCCCTGGGCGGTCGGATGCTCAGAGGCTGGTCAAATAGTCGACGAGCAAGTCTGGCTCGACGCCGCTCGACGGGCTTTGAGATCGGCCCGAAATCAGCCGCCTGTACGATCTTGCCCGATGTCGGACGAGACCCCAGCACCCCCTGAGTCATCGAAGATTGCGATCATCGGCGTTGGACTGATCGGTGGATCGGTCGGACTGGCCGCGCGCAAGCGAATCGAGGGCATCGGAGAGGTCGTCGGCTGGGATCCCGCGCCTGGTGTACTCGACGAAGCCTTGAAACTCGGCGTGATCACCAGCGTGGCCGAAACTCCCGAGTCAGCGGCCGATGGCGCAGATCTGATCGTGTTGGCAAGCCCTGTGGCCACGTTGGCCGACAACGCAGTGCGCGTACTGGCTGTCGCCGGTCCCGACACGGTCGTGACTGACGTCGGCTCGACCAAGCGCGAGATTGTCGCCGCGATCAGCGATCCGCGCTTCATCGGTGGTCATCCGATCGCAGGAGCCGAAACCTCGGGCGTCGAGCACGCGCGTGAGGACCTGTTCGAGGATTCCACCTGGTTCGTAACTCCGACGCCCAACACGACGGGAACCGGGCTTGAGCGCCTGATGCGATTCGCGCGAAATCTCGGCGCCCAGCCTCACGCCGTCGACGCAGCAGACCACGACCGTCTGCTCGCAGACATCAGCCACCTTCCACACGTGCTCGCGAATGCGCTCGTCACCCAGGCCGCAGGCTCGATCAACACCGAGGATGGCTCGATCGCCGTCGTCGGCCCGAGTTTCCGCGACGCCACTCGCGTCGCCGGCGCCAACAGCTCGATCTGGCGCGACATCTACCTCTCAAACCACGATGCTCTCGTCCCGGCCATCGACGCAGTGATCGGCAGGCTCACAGAGTTTCGCGACGCCGTGAAATCCGGCGACGGCGACGAGATCGTCCGCTTGAACGAACAGGCGCGCGTCGACCGCGAGACACTGCTGGAGCGCGACCTCGTGGGTGAAGAGATCTTCGAGCTGCGCGTCTCCGTTCCGAACCAGCCGGGCGTACTCGCCAACATCACGCTGGCCCTGGGCAAGGCGGGGATCAACATCGTCGACATCGCACTCTCGCCTGCGGCAGACATGCGCAGCGGCTCGATCAGCCTCTGGGTGCCGGGCGAGGAGGCCGCCATGCGAACTGAGAATCTGATCTGCGAACTCGGTTTCCCGGTGGCCAGGGCCTGATGCGCGCGAAATTTGATCCCTCCGGGCCGCTGAAGGGCTCGATCCGCCCGCCTGCCGACAAGTCGATCTCGCACCGCGCGGCGATGGTCGCCGGCATGTGCGACTCGCCGGTGACGATTCGCAACTACCTGAACTCACAGGACACCAACAGCACGCTCGCCGCGGTTGAGTCCGTCGGCGCCGGAATCGAACGCCGAGGCGCGGAGATCGTCGTGCGTGGCGTCGGTCTGCGCGGAGCTCAGGAATCCGCTGGTGGCGTGATCGACGTCGGAAACGCCGGCACGCTGATGCGCCTGCTCCCGGGCTGGCTTGCCGGGCAGCCTGTCGGCGACTGGGAGCTTGACGGGGATGACAGCATCCGCAAGCGCCCGATGCGCAGGATCGTTGACCCGCTGCGCCAGATGGGCGCACACATCGATGCAAGCCCCGAGGGCACCGCGCCGATCTGTATCGAAGCCGCTCCGCTCAAGGGCATCGACTACGTCATGCCGGTCGCGAGCGGTCAGGTCAAGTCGTGCGTCCTGTTTGCTGGCCTGGTCGCCAGCGGCGAGACCCGCATCACCGAACCCGAGATCTCGCGCGACCACACCGAACGAATGCTCGCGGCAGCCGGCGTGCCGATCCGCAGCGAGAAGGACTCGGTCGTGATCGATGGTCTGGTTGACGAGTTGGAGCTCGGAACGATCGACGTGCCCGGAGACCTTTCCTCGGCGGCATTCGTGATCGTCGCCGGGGTTCTGATCAAAGGCTCACGGCTCGTGATCAAGGATGTCGGACTCAACCGCACGCGGATCGGAATCCTCCGGATCCTGGAGCGCATGGGAGCTGTGGTCCTTGCCGAACCGGAAGTCGAGAGCGACGAGATACCGGGCCATGAGCCGATCGGCGACCTTGACGTCGCGGCGACCACGTTGGTCGGTACTGAAGTCTCTGGCGAGGAAGTGCCACTGGCGATCGACGAACTTCCGTTGGTGGCGCTGCTCGGCGCATTCGCCGAAGGCGAGACGATCGTGCGTGGGGCAGAAGAACTTCGCTTCAAGGAGTCAGATCGAATCGCAACAGTTGTGGACGGCCTTTCCGGCCTCGGCGCCGACATCGAGGCGACGGACGACGGCTTTGTGGTGCGCGGCACCGGTTCGCTGCGCGGCGGCGCGATCTCATCGCACGGCGACCACCGACTGGCGATGCTCGGAGCGATCGCCGGACTCGCCAGTCAAGAGGGCGTGACGGTCGATGGGATGGAGGCCGCGTCGGTCTCATACCCAAGCTTTGAGAGCGATCTGCGCCACTTGATCAGCTGATCCAGGGGCGGCGAACTAGCCAGTGTCACAATGTGGGCATGACAGACGCAACAACCTCCCCTGAAGTACTCGAGATTCCCGCAGACATCAAGCCGGCCGACGGTCGCTTTGGCGCGGGTCCATCCAAGGTGCGCGTAGAAGCGCTCGACGCGCTGGCCGCCACTGGCAACTCGCTGCTCGGCACCTCGCACCGCCAGGCTCCGGTCAAGAACCTCGTCGGCGAAGTCCGCGACGGCGTCTCAAACCTTTTCAGCCTGCCCGACGGCTACGAAGTGATCCTCGGAAACGGCGGCGCGACTGCCTTTTGGGACATCGCGACCCACGGCCTGATCCGCGAAAAGAGCCAGCACCTCGTGTTCGGTGAGTTCTCCTCGAAGTTTGCGAAGGCCGCCAAACAGGCGCCGTGGCTCGCCGAGCCGACCGTGATCGAGTCAGAGACCGGCACACGGCCGCAGCCCTCCGCCGAAGCTGGCGTTGATGTCTACGGCTGGGCCCACAACGAGACCAGCACTGGCGTGATGGCACCGGTTGAGCGCATCGAAGGCGCAGACGACGACGCACTCGTTCTGATTGACGCGACCAGCGGCGCAGGCGGCCTGCCCGTTGACATCACCCAGGTTGACGCCTACTACTTCGCCCCGCAGAAGAACTTCGCCGCAGAAGGCGGGCTCTGGCTCGCAGCTTTCTCACCGGCCGCGCTCGAGCGCGCCGCCATGATCGCCGCGACCGATCGCCACATCCCGGCCTTCTTCGATCTGCCCACCGCGATCGACAACTCGCGGAAGAACCAGACTTACAACACGCCCGCGCTCTCCACGCTCTTCCTGCTCAATGAGCAACTCAAGTGGTTGAACACGCAGGGCGCTCTTGACTTCGCAGTCGGTCGCACGACCGACAGCTCAACCCGGCTATACGAGTGGGCCGAACGCACCGAATACACATCGCCGTACGTTGCCAACCCTGCCGAGCGTTCGCTCGTGATCGGCACGATCGACTTCAACGACGAGATCGACGCCACGCAGATTGCCAAGGCACTGCGTGCGAACGGAATCGTTGACACCGAGCCCTACCGCAAGCTCGGTCGCAATCAGCTGCGTGTTGCGATGTTCCCTGCCGTTGAGCCCGCCGACGTCGAGGCCCTGACGGCCTGCATCGACTACATCGTCGAACGGCTCTAGAGCCATGATCATCGCGATAGACGGCCCGGCTGGAGCCGGCAAAAGCACGGTTTCCCGAGCCGTGGCAGAGGCGCTTGGCGCCACCTACCTCGACAGCGGCGCGATGTACCGCGTCGTCGCCTTCAAGACGCTCTCGGGCTCTGACGCTGCGTCAGCAGCGCGGTCGACGATGATCGGCCTGGGCGAGAAGGTCACGGCCGATGGCATCGACGTGACCGAGCTGATCCGCTCGCCGGAAGTCGCGGCGCGCGCATCCGAGGTCGCGCAACTCCCGCTCGTTCGCCAGGCGCTCGTTGAGCAGCAGCGCAAGATCATGAGCGACGGCCGCAGCTGGGTAGCCGAAGGCCGCGACATCGGAACGGTCGTCGCCCCCGGCGCCGACTTGAAAATCTTCCTGACCGCAGACCCCGAAGCCCGCGCCGAACGCCGCGCGACCGAGCTGGGCCTCGACGCCGAAGCCGTGAAAGCCGAACAAGAAGAACGCGACCTTCGCGACACCACCCGCGACGACTCACCGCTGGTCGCCGCCGAGGACGCGATCGAGATCGACACAACTGGATTGTCGATCGACCAGGTGGTCGCCCGAATCCTTGAGCTCGCCCGCCCGACCTCAGCTCCGGCATGAGCGACATGAACGAGGAGCAAGAGTTCATCGAGATTGAGGTCGTCGAGGAAGGCGACTTTCCGCTCGGACTCGACGAGCAGGAAGAGGTCGGCCTGGAAGTTGGGCCCGAGGAGGACGGTCCGCCTCGTCGCCACGCCACGATCGCCATCGTTGGCTACCCGAACGTTGGCAAGTCGAGTCTGATCAACCGCCTGACCGAGTCCAAGGAAGCCGTCGTCCACGAGCGCGCAGGTGTTACGCGCGACCGCAAGGCGCTGCACACGGACTGGAACGGGGTGGACTTGACGTTCATCGACACCGGCGGCGTGGACGTAGCCGAGGACAACCACATCGCACGCGGGATTCGCTTCCAGGCCGAGACAGCGATCGAACTGGCCGACGTCGTGATGTTCGTGGTCGATGGTCGCGCCGGCTACCGGCCGGGCGACGACGACATCGCGCAGATTCTGCGCCGCGGTCGTAAGCCTGTCGTGATCGCAGTCAACAAGATCGACTCGGCGAAGGACATTCCGAACGCGTCCGAGTTTCAGCGACTGGGCATGGGCGATCCATCTGCGGTCAGCGCGGCGCAGGGCCTGGGCACCGGAGATCTGCTCGACCGCATCACAGAGCTTGCACCTGAAGCACAGCGCGATAGCGACGAAGGCGCCGTGAAACTCGCCGTGCTTGGCCGCCCGAACGTGGGTAAGTCGAGTCTCGTCAACAAAATCGTCGGTGAGGAACGCGTGATCGTCTCGCCGATCAGTGGCACGACGCGCGATTCGATCGACACGAAGATCGATGTCGAGGGCAAGCCGCTAGTTCTGATCGACACCGCCGGGCTGCGACGCCGCGCAAAACAGGCCGACGAGCTCGAGTACTTCTCGTCGCTGCGCTCGCAGCTGGCGATGGAGCGCGCCGATGTCGCGCTGATTGTTTGTGACGTGACCGACGGCATCACTTCAGAGGACCTGCGGATCTCCGAGCTCGCGATGAAGGCCGGTTGTGCCACGCTCGTCGTGCTGAACAAGTGGGACCTGCCGCACGAAGAGCTGGACCTCAAGCACGAGCGCGCCCGGATCGCCCGCAAGCTGCGCCTGCGACCCAAGATCGTCACCAGCAGCGCGCTCAACGGCCGCAACGTGCCCAAGCTCCTGACCGAGGCGATGGACCTCGCAGAGCGCTCGGCCCAGCGCATCGCGACCAAGCAGTTGAACAAATTCCTCAACGACGTGCAGGGCGTGCGCCAGCCGCCGAGCGTGCGTGGCAAGCGTCTGAAGATGTATTACATGACGCAGTTCGAGGAGAACCCGCCGCGCTTCGCCATCCAGGTGAACTCGCGTCGCGCGATCGCCCGCGACTACGCCTACTTCGTCGAGAACCAGTTGCGCGAGCGCTACGAGATGGACGGCGTTCCGCTGATCATCGACTTCAAGGCGTCCAAGGGCAGATATGACGACTGAGCCGGCGATCGTCATCGAGGGGCTGCGCAAGTCCTACGACGACTTCGAGGCTGTCAAAGGTGTCGATCTGACGATCGAGGCCGGCCAGGTCTTCGCAATTCTCGGTCCCAACGGCGCGGGCAAGACGACGACCGTTGAGATTCTCGAGGGATACCGCAACCGGACTGCCGGCAAGGTCAGCGTGCTCGGCGTCGATCCAGAGCATCCCAGCCGTTCATGGCGCGAGCGCATTGGCATCGTGCTCCAGGAGTCCGAGCAGGGCGCGCTGCTGACCGTCCGCGAGACCCTCGCGATGTACGCCGGCTACTACCCGCACCCACGCGGCGTTGACGAGACGATTCAGATGGTCGGTCTGCTGGAGAAGTCCGACACGCGAGCCGGCCGCCTTTCCGGAGGGCAGAAGCGCCGCCTCGATGTTGGCCTTGCGCTGATCGGCGATCCCGACCTGATCTTTCTCGACGAACCGACGACCGGGTTTGACCCCGAAGCACGCCGTGAAGCCTGGGACGTGATCGCATCGATGCGCGATCTCGGAAAGACGATCGTGCTCACGACGCACTACATGGAAGAGGCCCAGCGTCTGGCCGATCAGATCGCCGTATTCGCAACTGGTGAGATCATCGCGCAGGGCATGCCGAACGAAATCGGCGGTCGCGAGGACTTGCCGAGTCGCGTCGAGTTCACACTCCCCACCCGAATCTCAATACCCGATCTGCCAGCGGAATTCCGTGCCGCCGCCAGCGCCGATGGTCGCGTTGCACTGGACACGACGGACCCAACGCGAAGCGTCCATGAGCTCACCGGCTGGGCGATCAATGTGGGAGTCCAGCTCGACGACCTGACCGTCGCGCGACCTTCGCTTGAGGACATCTACCTCAGGCTCACGCAGAACGGCGACGCAGAGTGACCGGCTTCAGACTCTTCTGGCACCAGTTCACCTTCGAGTGGAAGATGTTCTGGCGCAACCCCGCCTCCGTCTTTTTCTCGGTCGGTTTGCCGCTCGTGTTCCTCTTCCTGCTGGGAGCCGTCTTCGGCGGCGCCGAAGACAAGGACCCTACCTACGGCCTGCTGACCGACCAGTACCTCGTCCCAGCGATCATGACCCTCGGGATTGTCAGTGCCTCCTTCGTGAACGTCGCAATGACGATCGTCTACCAACGCGAGTTGGGCGTTTTGAAGCGCCTTCGGGGAACCCCGCTGCCTACTTCAATCTTCGTCTCGGCTCGCACCGCGAGCGCCGTCGTCAACTCAGGGCTGATCGCCCTGGTGATCCTGTTCGCGGGCTACGTTGCCTACGGGATCGACATCGATGGCGCGCGCCTGCTCGGCACGCTGATCATCGTGGTGGTCGGCTCTGTATCGTTCTGCGCGCTCGGATTTGCGCTCACGATCGTGATTCCAAACCAGGCGGCCGCCCCGGCAATCACGAACATGATCACGCTGCCGCTGTACTTCATCTCGGGCGTTTTTGGCGACGCTGCGAATCTTCCGACCTTCCTTGCGACGATCGGCGAGTTCTTCCCGATCTACCACCTCGGAGCCGGCCTTTTTGAGACCTTCAGCCCCGATGCATCGGGAGTGATCGCGCTTGATCCGAAGAACCTCGCAATCGTGGCGGCCTGGGGCGTGGCGGGATTGCTCGTCTCTTTCTGGAAGTTCCGTTGGGAACCCCAGGAATCGAACTGACTCAGGTAAACCACTAAAGCTGATCGGCAATTGGGGATTTAGTCGGCGCGGGGGCTATAATTCCGCGCTTACGCACTTTGAAAGCAACCCCATCTGGAGTTTCCCCGGTCATGAGCATCGACGGCTTTGCAGACAACGAATTTCTCTTCACTTCTGAGTCCGTCTCGGAAGGCCACCCCGACAAGATCGCCGACGCGATCTCTGACGCAGTCCTCGACGCGGTTCTCGCGCAGGATCCGCTCGGCCGCGTCGCCTGCGAGACGTTTGTAACGACGGGCCTGATCGTCGTCGGTGGCGAAATCAGCACCACTGCCCAGTTCGACGTCGCCGAGCTGGCGCGCAAGACGGTGCGTGAGATCGGTTACGACCACTCCGACAAGGGCTTTGATGCCACCACTTGCGCCGTGATGGTCACGCTCGACAAGCAGTCCCCGGACATTGCCCAGGGCGTGGACACAGGCATCGAGGTTCGTGAAGGCGGATCATCCGATCAGGTCAACGTGGCCGGAGCAGGTGACCAGGGCATGATGTTCGGCTACGCAACCAACGAGACCGTCGAGTTGATGCCGCTGCCGATTTCGCTGGCTCACAAGCTTGCCGCACGCCACGCCCAGGTGCGTAAGGACGGCACGGTTCCGTACTTCCGCCCAGACGCCAAGACGCAGGTTTCAGTCCGCTACCGCGACGGCAGGCCGGTCAAGATCGAGCAGCTCCTGATCAGCACCCAGCACGACCCGGGCAAGACGGTCGCCGACGACATCAAGCCAGACCTCTGGCAGCACGTCGTCAAGCCGGTTCTCCCGACCGACCTCTACGACGAAGAAGAGCTCTTCGAGCGTTTCCTGGTCAATCCGACCGGAAACTTCGTGATCGGCGGCCCGATGGGCGACGCCGGCCTCACCGGTCGCAAGATCATCGTCGACACCTACGGCGGTATGGGTCGCCACGGTGGCGGTGCCTTTTCCGGCAAGGACCCGTCAAAGGTCGACCGCTCTGCCGCGTACGCTGCGCGCTACGTCGCGAAGAACATCGTCGCCGCCGGACTGGCCGAGCGCGCCGAAGTCCAGGTCGCATACGCAATCGGCAAGGCCGAGCCTGTTTCGGTTTCAGTTGACACGTTCGGCACCGAGACGATCGGCCGCGGCAGGATCCAGGAGCTCGTACAAGAGCACTTCGACCTCCGCCCCGGCGCCTTCCGTGACTACCTCGACCTGCACCGCCCGATTTACGGCAAGACGAGCTCCTATGGCCACTTCGGCCGTGACGACGCCGACTTCACTTGGGAAAAGACCGACAAGGCCGACATTCTGCGCGAAGCAGCGGGAGTCGCCGCAGTCGCTTAATCCTGACTCCGTATCTGTCCGTACGCGAAGGGCGCCCTCAAGGGGCGCCCTTCGTCGTTGTGCGCCGGAGATGAATCAAACGGGGAATCGTGGAGACCAGTGCGCTTGAGAGGATCACGTCCACGAGGCCGAATCCGGCTCACATTGGTCGGCGATCACGTAATCGCCGGCAAGATCGACAGTACGTCTGAGACGCTTCGCAGGTTGGTGCGCCACGCCGAGCAGGATCAGGGTCATGCCACGGGATTCACGACGATTTCAACCCGAGCTCCCCGCGCCGAGCTGCGATGCTCGCTTCCAAATCGTGGATCACCGCAAGTGAGACTTCCGCGGAACTCAACTTGCTCTCGCCCTCGTAATCAAAAGGGTTGTCGAGGTCTTTGATCAACGCGATCATGTACGCAAATACGAACGCCACCATTCCGAGAAGCAACAGTTCAGCGCCTCCTTGCGCGATTTTCGCGAACAACAACGATCCAACCAGCAACACGGCGGTGAGTTCGGCAATCAAGTATGCGGCACCGACAAAAGATGTCTCGCGGATTGTATTGATGCGTAGCACGGCGAGCCGAAGCGCACTCTGCTCCTGCTTCAGCCGCACGATGAAGTTCGGTTGAGTCAGAGGCTCGAATGCGAGGAAGTCAAGATTCAGACGCCGAATCGCGTCCAAAACGGATTGTGAGTTCCCGCGGCCATGCAACCACTGGCTGATTGCTTGCGTGATGTCGTCGAGATGAATCACACAGTCGCGTGCCGCCTCAGCAGATTTGTCAGCAAACAAGATCTCGCACTCATCGGCAATCGTTTCAATCCTGCTGGCGATCTCGCTCGGTAGCTTTTCGCTCTCCTTGAAGTCGGTGAGTGTCCCGGCCAACAAAAAACCGATCAGGAACACAGTGGCAGTCACCAAGCCCGAGTAGAGCGTGTTCAATTCGATCACGTCCCATCCCAGATAGTCAACCGTGAGTTTTGCGACGACCGTCACCACGACAAAAGGCGCGACGCGCAATACAAGTCTGAAGTCGCGCCGCGGCATCACGGCGTTCCGGCGCGCGTCGTTTTGGGGTCGAAGCACAGCGGCCCAGAATTCCGCGTTCGGGCAGGTTGCTTCGAAAAGGTCATCGGGGCAGAGTAGTTGCAAATGGTTGTTCCGTCGGCAATACCGGTCCGCACTCGGCGCTCCGGATGCCTTTCTCTCCCGTCGGAACTTCGCGTAGCCACTACGACGTGTCGTGCAGAACGACCTACTGCAGGCACCGACAACATGGACGCAAATGATCTGCGCCAATCCAAGACGGACTGGCGTGTCCTGTGGATGTTGATCTCGACTTGTTCTCTGACCGGGTGATCGCTTGAATGCGACGTACGGGAAATCGCCGCGGAGTGCAGACGTACTCTTGGGCGGTGAACGCAATCGCCAAAGTTGAGCCGCTTACTACGGCGAGAGCGCTTCGCGGACCGTTCGACTACAAGATTCCTGAGTCGATGCAGGGCACGATCGAAGTTGGATCGATCCTGATGGTGCCGTTCGCTCGTCGTCGGATCCTTGGTGTGGTTACCGACATGGCCTCCACCAGCCAGGTCCCGCCCGAGAAGCTAGCCGAGCCGTTCAAAGCGCTTGGTGCGGGGGTGCCGCCGGCACTCGTTGAGCTGGGTCTCTGGGTCGCCGACGCCTACTGCTCCACACCCGCGCGCGGCCTCGCGCTCGTGACACCGCCCGGCACCGGCACCGGTCAGGCCAAGAACACCATGGCCGCCAAGACGGTCCTCGTAGCCCAGGTCAACGAGGCGGGCGCCGCCGCCCTCACCGACGAGACGGCCAAGCTCACTGACGCCCAGCGCGCCGCATTGGTCGCCCTCGCCGAGCACCCCGACGGCGTGCCGACCGCCAGTGCCAAAGACCTGATCGGATCCACCACCCAGTCCTTGCGTCGGCTCGAGGCGCGCGGACTCCTGACTATCGATGACAAAGAATCCCGACGAGTCCCCATCCACCAGTCCGTCGGCGCGCTGGTCGAGCGACCGCCTCTCACCAACGACCAGGCAGACGCCCTCGCCGAGATCATCAAAGCCATCGATACCGGCTTCGCCGATCTGCTCCTCCACGGCGTAACCGGCAGCGGCAAGACCGAGGTATACCTCGGCGCCGCAGAAGCCGCCGTCCAGGCCGGCAAGTCCGTGATCGTCATGGTCCCGGAAATCGCCCTCACCCCGCAGGTCGTAACACGCTTCGCCGCCCGTTTCAAGGACCGAGTCGCCGTCATGCATTCCCAGCTAACACCAGGCCAGCGCCACGACGAATGGCTGCGCATCCGCCGCGGGGAGGCAGACATCGTCGTCGGGCCCAGAAGCGCGGTTTTCGCACCGGTCAAAGACCTCGGCCTCCTGATCGTCGACGAAGAACACGACGCCTCCTACAAACAAGACGGCGACCCGCGCTACGACGCGCGCGACGTTGCCCTCAGGCGCTCCCGCATGGAGGACGCAACCCTGCTCAGCGGCAGCGCCACACCTCGCGCCGAAGGGTGGGAGCGCAGCCACCACATCAACCTGCCACAGCGAGTGGACGGCAGCCCACTGCCGCCGGTCGAGCTGCTCGACATGAACGGCGAACGGGGCGCGCTGCACCCAAAGACCAGTTCCGCGCTGGCCGCAGTCGCGTCCAAAGGCGAGAAAGCGATCGTCCTGCTCAATCGCCGCGGTTGGTCAAATTTCCTTTCCTGCCAGGACTGCGGCCACTCGTGGATCTGTCCCAACTGCGATGTCACGCTCGTCCTGCACATGGCCCAGTCAGAGATGCGCTGCCACCACTGCGGCCACCGCGAGCGGGTCCCCGAGCTCTGCCCCGAGTGCGACAGTGTCTCGATCTCACGTCACGGCACCGGAACCGAGCGGCTTCAACACGAATTGCGCGACGCGATCGGCCACGCCGTTGAGATCCACCGCCTTGACGCAGACACCGCCGCGCGCCACGGCGTCTCCAACGTCCTGCGCCAGTTCGAGCGGGCGAGCTCAGGAATCCTCGTGGGCACGCAGATGGTCGCCAAAGGCCATGACTTTCCAGATGTCACGCTCGGTGTCGTGATCGACGCCGATTCCACGCTCAACTTCCCGGATTTCCGCGCCGAGGAACGCACCTTTGCGCTGGTGGCCCAGCTCGGCGGTCGCAGCGGCCGCGGCGGAACAGAGGGGAGGGTGCTCGTCCAGACCCGCTCGCCCGAGACGCGCGCACTCAAATACGCGTCCAGCCACGACTCCGAGGGATTCGTCAAGGAGGAGCTCGAGCGACGCGAAGCGTTCGGCTATCCGCCATTCGGGCACCTGGTCAAGATCCAGACCTCCAGCGAGGATCTCGCTCGCGCGCAGACCGCTGCCGATCACCTCGCCAAGGCGATCAGCATCAATGGCGCACGCGTTCTTGGGCCAACAGGGCTGTTCAAGCGCAAAGGTCTCGAGCGATACCAACTAGAAGTAAAAACCTACGACCGCGACACAACGGTGACTGCCGTGCGCGAGGCCGTGGAACTCGTATCGGGAGGCGCTGCGGGCCGCAACGTCAAATTTGCCGTGGACGTAGACCCACAGTGACCACAAACGTGATCACTTTCAATTAACATCAGCGCGATGGCCGAAGAACACAAGCATCTGCCCGACGAGACCGCCGAGGCGATAGACGCCGACGAGGAGAAGCTCGAGGGCTCTGGCATCAGTCCCGAAGCGCTGGAGACCCGCCGCAACGCGCTCCAGCAGGTGCGCCAGTTCGGAGACCCGGTGCTGCGCTCTGAAGCGCGTGCAATCGAAGACTTCAGCGACAACATCCGCCACCAGGCCGATCGCATGATTCGCCTGATGGACGAGGCGTACGGAATCGGCCTTGCCGCCCCGCAGATCGGCGTCTCCAATCGGCTGCTGGTCTACCGCGTGGGCGACAACCCTCCGGTCGTGCTTGCCAACCCGATCCTCGAATGGCACTCCGAAGACGAAGAAACTTCTGAAGAGGGCTGCCTCAGCCTCGTCAACGTCCACGTCGATGTCGATCGCGCGATTCACGTGCGCGTCATCGGTCAGGACGCCTTTGGCGACCGCATCAAGATAGAGGCCTCTGGCCTCAACGCCCGCGTGATCCAGCACGAGATGGATCACCTCGACGGGATCCTGATTCTCGACCGCGCCAGCAAGGATCAGCGTAAGGCCGCGTTGCGCGCCCTGCGCGAGGCCGAAGAAAGCGCCGGCTACGCGGCTTAGTCCGCGGGCGCGCAGTCTCTTGCGCAACGTTTACCTGGGTACATCCGACTTCGCGACCACGGTGCTCGCGAAGCTGCTCGACTCGCCGCACGCGCCGTCGCTCGTGGTCACGCGTCCCGCGCGGCCCAAGGGCAGGGGCAAGAGGCTCCAGGACCCGCCGGTCGCTGATCTGGCCAACGACCGCGGCGTGCCGGTCTTTCAGCCCGAGAGCGTGAACGATCCAGACGCTGTCGAGCGCATCGCTGCCGAGACGCCCGGCGCGATCACCATCTGCGCATTCGGCGCGATCGTCAAGGAGCCGTTGCTGTCGATGGCGCCGAGCTTCAACGTCCATCCGTCGCTGCTCCCGCGTTGGCGCGGTGCCGCCCCGGTTGAGCGGGCCATCCAGGCGGGCGACGCCCAGACCGGCGTGACGATCATGCGCCTCGTCGAAGAGCTCGACGCCGGACCGATGTTCGCGCAAGAAGCCTTGGACATCGGCCCCGAAGACAACTACGGCAAGCTCGCCCCGCAGCTCGCCGAGATCGGCGGACGCATGCTCTCCGAGGCGATGACCGCAGCGCAAACGGGCGCAGGCGTATGGACCGAGCAGCTCGATGGCCATGACGAAGCCGAGATCACCTACGCCGAGAAGATCCTCCGCGAGGATCGCCTGCTCCTCCCGCGCACCCAGTCAGCGGTCCAGCTCGATCGTACGATTCGGGCCTTGACCCCTCACATTGGCGCCATGTTCGAAACCGAGGGCGGCGATCCACTCCGGGTCGAGGCCGCCCGCGTCGACGATCGCGCGCTACCGCCGGGAATGTCAGCCGCCGAAGACGGCAGACTGTTAATAGGAACGACCGACATGACACTCGAATTGCTGCGCGTGAGGCCAGCAGGCGGGAAGACCATGGACGTCGAAAGCTTCCTCAGGGGCAATGACGCCCCTGCAATTGTTGGTTAAGCAGAGCATTGGATAGGCAAGCCGATGGAAGGCCGCACGACACAGTCCGCATTTGAAGTCGGGATGCAGTGCCCGAGCTGCAATGAACCTTGGCTGCGCCCGACCGGCAACCTGCCCGGTCGCTATCGCTGCGTGAACTGCCTGCACCGCTACGAGCTGACCAGCTCTTGCCCCGACTGCGGCGCGCATGGCACGATTGCGCGCATGTCGCACACTTCAGACCTCCACTGCGCCAGCTGCGGCGCGTGGATGCTGACCGAGATCTAGGAACCACCGCCTTGAGCACCAACCCGCGCGCGAGCGAACTGTTTGCGACCAAGCAGGTCGCCCCGTCGATCCTCTCTTCCAATTTCGCCAAGCTCGGTGACGATGTCGCGATGATCATGGAGGCTGGCGCGAAGGTCATCCATGTGGACGTGATGGACGGCCACTTCGTGCCGCCGATCACGATCGGACCGTTGATCGTTGAGGCGTTGGCCGACCAGGTGCACGACGCCGGGGGAATCCTTGACGTACACCTGATGATCGAGAATCCCGATCGTCACGTGGACAATTTCACAGCCGCAGGCGCCGACGCGGTCAGCTTCCACGTCGAGGCGACGCCGCACGTGAACCGAGTCGCACATCAGATTCGCGAAGGCGGCGCGCTGGCAGGAATCGTGTTGAATCCCGGCACGCCCGTCGGCGCCATCACTGCCGCTGCTGACGCGGTGGATTACGCCCTCTGCATGAGCGTTAACCCGGGGTGGGGCGGTCAGCCGTTCATCCCGGAGTCTGTTGATCGACTGCGCGAAATGCGCGCCCTGCTGCCGATCAATGTTGCGCTTGAGGTTGATGGGGGCGTCTCAACTGCGACCGCCGGCGATGTCTCGGGCGCCGGCGCAAACTTGTTCGTCGCCGGCAGTGCGGTCTTCGGCGCCGCGGATCCCGCCGAGGCGTTTCGCGCGATTACCGCTGCAGTTCAGTAGCCGCTTCGCGCGGAGTGCTCTTCTCGTAGAGCACGAAAAGCGAGGCGAACAGAACGATCGCCGCCGCCGGGTAGCCGATCTCAACACGAGTGATTGGGTCTTCGACGATCGGCAGGAACATCCACACGACGAACAGCGTCGCCGCTGTCACCCAGCAGGCGACCGCTTGATTGACCTTCCGCGCGGCAAGCGCCGTTTGGTTCAGCGTTGCCGCGCAGAGATAGATCCCCATGCCAGCCGCAATCGCAACCAGCCCCGGACGTGTGAAGTCGTACTTGTTGTCAAACATCAGGTCCATGACCCAGGGGCCGATCGCGGCGAGCACGACCACGCAGGCGGCAGCAAAGCCACCGATCGCCAGCAACGTAACGCGCACCGAGCGGCGGTAGGTCTTGAAATCCCCGGTCTGCCAAAGCTCGGACAGGTGCGGGAGCAGGCTCGTCGAGACCGACTGGAAGAGCTGCATCGGCGCGCGGGCGATGATCAACAGTGAGACGACAGCTCCCGCGGCGACCGGCCCGAGCTTGGCCGAAGCGATGAACGGCGCCGCATTCAGGAATGCCTGCTCACAGGCCATGATCACCAGCGCTGCAACGGCGAACTGACCGCCCTCGGCAAGCGTGAAGTCAGCTTCTTCGGATCCCGATCCGCCAGTTGTGGCGTCCAGGCGCTTCTCCTGCTGGATGGTCTCTTCGGCAGCCTCGGCAGGCGTGCGCTGATCGCGCACTGCTTCTCGAGCCGAGCGTTGGCGTCCAACGAGCGCGAGCGGTACAACGAAAAGCGAAACCAGCGGCCCGGCGAGAATTCCGAACGCGATCCAGTCCTGGCCCGAAGCCAGTCCGACGAGCGCAAGCAGAGGAAACAGGAAACGCACCGTTGACTCGACGAAAACGAGCAGGCCGTACAGGCCAAATCGCTGATTGCCAGCCAGCAGTCCGCGCCCAAAGAAGCTCACCGCGTAAGCAATTACCGAGCCGAACATGATCCAGTACAAAGTTGTGTTGCCGTCGAAGAGCGAGTCTTCGAGTTGTGTCCTGAAGACAAGGGCGATGACTGCGAAGAGGAGGCCTAGCCCCAGCTGGATCAACCCGGCAATGCGCAGCGCTGGCCCAATCGCCTGATCACGAATGCGGCGTTCAGCAATCGTCCGTGCTAGCAGTTGCTCGACCGGGCGATAGAAGATCGGCGTGACCAGAAAGACCGCTGACCACAGCAGCGCGACCTGTCCGTACTGGTAACTGTCTAGCGAGTGCGCAGCGAGCGCGAGGTACAGAAACGTGACGACACCGGTGATGCCGATGCCGACCGTGAGGATCGCGGCTCCGCGACCGTAATCGGACGTCTTACCGCCCTCGCTCACGAGGACCTATCGGACGTCAACGAGCAACATCGTCCACGGGAACGGCGACTTCGCCTCGACGACCTTGCCGATCGCAGAGAGTTCCTTGATGAACGCGCGCTTGGACCAGTGGTTGACGTGCCCCGGGGTGTTTCCGAGATCCTTGATGTACGAACCACGCGCCATGTTCAGTCCGCGCCAGAGCGGCTCACGCGGCACCGACACGAGTACGTACTTGGCGGCAACGCGGCCCATCTCGGCGATCGTGCTGGCCGGTTCGGGAACGTGCTCCAGAACCTCGATCGCCGTTGTCATCTCAAACTCGTTGTCGGCGAACGGGAGCTTTGTGGCCTCGAGGATCTTGTACTCAAGGTTGTCGCGCTGGCGGTGCTCCCATGCTGCCTTCAGCTCCGGCTCGTCGAGGTCGATTCCGACGATTCGACCGTCGCCCAGGCGCTCGGCCCACTTGTGCGTCAGGACGCCTTCGCCGCAGCCGACGTCGAGGATCGAGTTCGGTGAGGCCTGCTTCCAGAGGTCATCGAGCGTGTCCTCGAAGTTGGCCATCATCTTCTTGACCAGCGGGTTGCTCGATCCGTACTTGTCGTACGTGTTGCCGGTTACGACGGCGTCCGCGCTCGCGTCTCCGGGCTTTGCGGCCTGGTGGAGGTCGACGAGGTGGGTCTTGCCCACGTGTGTTGCTGCTTCAGTGTTTACGGGGTCGGTCAAAGCTTCAGTGCCTCTCGTTCGGCGGTCTTGCCGGTTGCGTCGCCGGAGTCGGCGCCAGTTGTCTTGTGGTGCTCGCTGCCCGGCTGGCCGGGTTCGTAGTGCGACGGGCCGACGCCGAGCTTGAGCTCAATGCGGCGGGTGGTCTCGAGCAATCTCTGGGTGAGTGTGCGCTGCGCGGCGAGCAGGTCGCCGATCACGCCGATTGCGCCAAGCAGCAGCGCGGCCATCATCAGCACGGCGCCAAGGATCAACGACTGGACATGTCCAGCACCTTCACCCTGCGCGTAGAAGACGAAGAAGCGCGCCCAGATCCCGCCTGCAATGACGCCGCAGATAAGCGCGCCGATCATGAACACACGGAGCGGCTCATACATCGCGTAGATGCGGAAGATCGAAACGGTGTTGCGGCGGATGTACGACCACATCGACGGGAAGAGGCGCGACTCGCGGGTCTTCTCGTTGGTCCGTATCGGCACGTGGGTCGTGGCGATCAGCGTTTTGCCAGCAAGGATGATCGTCTCGAGGGTGTATGTGAATTTCGAGACGACCTGCATGCGGATCGCGGCTTCGCGGTTGTAGGCACGGAAACCGGAGGTGGTGTCCTCGATTTCGGTCTCCGAGGCGCGGCGAACGACAGCGCTGCCGAGCTTCTGGAGGCGCTTCTTCAAGGGCGAGAAGTGCTCGATCGTGTGTACCTGGCGGTCTCCGACGACCATGTCGGCGTCGCCAGCGAGGATCGGAACGGTCAACGCGCCAATGTCTCCGGCGTAGTACTGGTTGTCGGCGTCGGTATTGACGATCACGTCGGCGCCGAGCTTGAGGCAGGCGTCGAGACCGGCTTGGAACGCAACCGCAAGACCTTTGTTGTCGGTCAGGCGGATGATGTGGTCAATGCCGTTCGCCTTTGCGACGTTGACGGTGTCATCAGTGGAGCCGTCGTCGATCACGAGCCACTCGACCTCGTCAAAGCCATCGACTTCGCGCGGGAGGTCGGCGATCGTCGCCGGGAGCGTCTCTTCCTCGTTGAGGCAGGGAATCTGGATGATGAGTTTCAAAATGTGTTTCTCGTGGCGCCGGCGGCGCGGGACGGGAGGGGGATGGATGCGTGGCATGGCCGATGCACACGAAGGAGCGATCTTATCCGCTCTTTACACCGTCAGACGCTCGGCGGTTACCTCGCCGGTAGCTTCTCGCGTGCCACTACCCTCGGGTACAGGGAGTCCCACCCAATCGCTTTGAACACTTCAGCCGTCACAGACCAGGACCGCGTACATCTTCGCCGCGCGCTCGCACTTGCTGAGCGCGGTCGCGGCCGCACCAGTCCAAATCCAGTTGTCGGGGCAGTCGTCGTGGATGCAGACGGCGAGGTGATCGGCGAGGGGTACCACCACTCGTACGGCGGACCGCACGCCGAGCGCGTCGCAATCGAGTCCTGTAGCAAGGACACGACCCGCGGCACGATCTACGTCTCGCTCGAGCCCTGCGCCCACGAGGGCAAGCAGCCGCCGTGCACCGACGCGATCATCGAAGCTGGCCTTGCCCGCGTGGTCTACGCATCCGACGACCCGACCGAGAAGGCCTCCGGCCGCGGCCCGGGCAACTTGCGCGACGAAGGCATCGAGGTTGCCGCAGCCCAGGGTGAAGTCGCCTCCGCCGCCCGAATGATCAATCAGCCCTTTCGCAAGCACGCCAAGACCGGCCGGCCGCACGTCTTGTTCAAGAGCGCACAGACGCTCGACGGCAAGGTCGCAACAGCTACCGGCGACTCGCAGTGGATTTCCTCAGAGGAGAGCCGCGAGCTCGCACACCGTTTCCGCGCTGAGTGCGACGCCATCGCCGTCGGCATCGGCACAGCGCTTTCAGACGACCCGATGCTGACTGCCCGCATTGAAGGCGTCGACCCAGAGCGGCAGCCGATCCGAGTGATCTTCGACTCCGAGGCGCGCCTACCGCTCGACGGCGCGCTCGCTAAGAGCGCCCGCGAGGTCCCAGTGCTGGTAGTTGCCTCACGCGCCGCGCCCCGCGAGGCGCTCGCGTCACTGGAGGCAATCGGTGTCGACGTGGTTGTCGCCAGCGGCGAGAACGAGGCGGCACGCGTTGTCTCTGCGCTGAACGAGCTCGGATCTCGCGAGATTCAGTCGCTGCTGCTCGAGGGCGGCCCGCACCTCGCAGGCGCATTCTTTGAGGCAGGTGAAGTGGACTGGCTAAGCCTTTTCCTCGCGCCGATTGTGCTCGGTGGCAAGCAGGCCCGCGCCTCGGTCGAAGGCTCCGGAGTGGAGCGCATCGCCGATGCGTACACCGCGCTGAGCGTGCAAAGCGACCGGATCGGCAATGACCTGCTGATCACTGCGTTCATGCGCGAGTGGTGAATCTCAGGGCCTGATGTTCACGGGATTGATCGACCACAGCGGCAAAATCGCCGCAATCGACACTTCTGAGGCCGGCTCGGTCATCGAGATCGAGACCGATCTCGCGCCGACGCTCGGCCTGGGCGACTCGATCGCCGTCAACGGCGTGTGTCTCACCGTGACCATGCTTAGCGAAACAAGCTTCAGCGCCGACGTCATGAACGAGTCGCTCGCTCGAACGTCGCTCAGCGCGCTTTCGCCGGGAGATCGGGTGAACCTCGAACTCCCACTCGCGGTCGGCGACCGGCTCGACGGCCACATCGTGCAGGGCCACGTCGATGGTGTGGGCGAACTGCTCCAGCGCACCGACGAGGGCTTTTCCCGCGTCCTTCACTTCCTGCTGCCGGGCGATCTCGCCAAGTACGTCGTCGAGAAGGGTTCGATCACGATCGACGGCGTGAGCCTCACGGTCAGCGCCGTCGGCGACGACTGGCTCGAGGTGTCGCTCATTCCGGAAACACTCGCACGCACTACCCTCGGAAGCCTGCAGACGGGATCTCACGTGAACCTCGAGGCCGACATCCTGGCCAAGCACGTCGAGCGTCTGCTCCACCGCCCCCAGTAAAGAACGCAGGTTCATCATGAGTGAGAAGAACTCACCGTTCAGCTCGATCGAAGATGCCCTCGAGGACTACAAGCAGGGCAAGATGGTGATCGTCTGTGACGACGAGGACCGTGAGAACGAGGGCGATCTGACCCTCGCCGCAGAATTTGCCACCCCCGAAGCAATCAATTTCATGGCCAAGGAAGGGCGCGGGCTGATCTGCCTGGCGCTGAGCCCCGATCGATGCGAGACGCTTGGCCTCAACCTGATGGCGCTGAAGAACGAGTCGGGCTTTGGGACGGCGTTCACGGTTTCGATCGAGGCCCGCGAAGGCGTCACGACTGGCATCAGCGCCGCCGACCGCGCGCGCACGATCCAAGTCGCAGTTGACCCAGAGTCCAGCCCGCGTGACCTCGTGCAACCCGGTCACGTATTTCCTTTGAAGGCCAAGCCCGGCGGCGTTCTCGAGCGCACCGGTCAAACCGAGGCTGCAGTGGATCTCGGGCGCCTCGCCGGCCTCCAGCCTGCCGGCGTGATCTGCGAGATCATGAACGAGGACGGCACGATGGCCCGCGTCGCGGACCTTGAGGAGTACTCGAAGAAGCACGACCTGAAGATGATCACGGTCGCGCAACTAATTGAGTATCGCCGTCGGCACGACAAGCTCGTCGAGCGCATCGCAGAGGCGAAGATGCCGACCGAGTTCGGCGAGTTCAACGTTGTCGGATATCGCGCGCTTGTAGACGGAAGCCACCACGTCGCGCTTGTCAAGGGCGAGGTCTTTGGCGCAGATGACGTGCTTGTCCGCGTGCACTCGGAGTGCCTCACCGGAGACGTCTTCCACTCGATGCGCTGTGACTGCGGCAATCAGCTCCACCAGGCTCTCGCGCAGATTGAGCGTGAGGGCAGGGGCGTACTGCTCTACCTCGCGCAGGAAGGCCGCGGCATCGGCCTCTTGAACAAGCTCAAGGCCTACGCGCTCCAGGACAAGGGTCGCGACACGGTCGAGGCAAACCTCGAGCTCGGGCTTCCCGCGGACCTGCGCGACTACGGAACCGGCGCGCAGATGCTCGTGGACCTCGGACTGAAGAACATCCGGATCATGACCAACAACCCGAAGAAGATCATCGGCCTTCAGGGCTACGGCCTGTCGGTCACCGAACAGGTGCCAATCGAAGCCGACCCGAACGAGCACAACCGCGACTACCTGCGCACCAAGCGCGACCGCATGGAGCACGCGCTGCATCATCAGGGCCTGAACTTCGACGAAGAGATGATCCAGGAAGAGCAAGCACGCGACCGAGAGAAGGCCAATCAATGAGCGATGTTGTCGAGACCGGCCGCTGGGCCGTTGTAGTCGGCGACTTCTACAAGGATCTTGCCGAGCGCCTCGTCTCTGGCGCTGACTCTGCGTTTGCTGAAGCGGGCGTCGATCCAGTCAATGTCGACAAGTTCACGGTTCCCGGCGCGTTCGAACTTCCGCTGGCCGCGTTGTACCTCGCAGAATCCGGCATCTTCGACGGCATCGCCTGTCTCGGCGCCGTGATCCGTGGCGAGACAGACCACTACGACTTCGTCTGCAACGAGGCCGCTCGCGGCATCCAGGACGTGCAGCTCGAAACGGGAGTCCCGTGCGCCTTCGGCGTGCTCACCGTGAGCAACATGGACCAGGCACTGGCCCGCAGCGGCGGCGGCAAGCGCGATCAGGGCGCGCACGCGGTCCACGCGATCATTCACATGGCCCGTATGCGCGACCAAGTCGCCGTGCAGGATTAGATGGGCGGATTCGAGCCGCTACCATCACCCCTCGTTATGGCAAAAGTTTGTGTTTCATGCGGCCGCGGGCCGTCGTTCGGTCAGTCACGCAGCCACTCGATGGTGGCAACCAAGCGTCGCTTTGATCCGAACCTCCAGAAGATTCGCATCGTTAGGGGCAAAAGCGCCTCACGCGAATACGTCTGCACCCGCTGCATCAAGGCCGGCAAGGTCACTAAAGCTGTTTAGAGCTGGGCTGTCTAGCCTTCCCGCCCTGCTGTTCTGATCCTCCGCATCCTCCCCAGATTTTTGTAGACCCTCCGTCATGTTGGACGCCCGGCGCGACCTCGCGTGGGATCTTCGTACATGCGTCGGCGCGTGACCTCCTTGGGTAGGGGTAGGTTTCAGTTATTCCTACTCCGTCGGAACTGACTCCGGCTGCAAAGAAAGGTCACACAGGTCACATGACGACAAGCAATCACGTCAAGACTTCCAAGATCGCGAAGATTTTCACCGTCCTCGCTCTGATCGCGGCAGTCTCGGTACTTGCAGGTTGTGGAAGCGACGGCTCCTCCACCGAAAGTGGTGCCACGAGCACCGACGGTGCCTCTATCGCCGGAACCTTCAATCAGGAAGCCGCAGACCTCATTCCGACAGCGATCAAGGACGCAGGCACGCTCTCGGTTGCGATGGATGCGAGCTATGCGCCCAACGAGTTCTTCGATGAAGACGGCAAGACGATCATCGGCACCGACGCCGACCTGGCCGATGCCATCGGCACGGTCCTCGGGCTGGACGTCAAGAAGAAGAACGCCACGTTCGACTCGATCATTCCGGGCCTCGCCGCCGGCAAGTTCGACATCGCACTCTCGTCCTTCACGGACACCAAGGAGCGCGAAAAGACGGTTGACATGGTCACCTACCTCACGGCAGGAACCGGCTTCTACACGCTCGCCGACAAGCCGACCGAAGTCACCGGAGTCGCGGACCTCTGTGGCAAGACCGTCGCGGTCCAGAAGGGCACCGTGCAGCAGGAAGACGTCGAAGCACAGAACAAGAAGTGCGATAAGCCGATCGACTTGAAGGTCTTCACGCAGCAGACCGACGTGGACCTCGCGATCACTTCCGGTCGCGCGCAAGTGGCCATGGCCGACTCTCCCGTCGCCAGCTACGCCGTCAAGCAGTCGGATGGCACGCTGAAGTCAACCGGCGAGGACTACGACACCGCTCCGTACGGCATCGCGATCAACAAGAAGACCGAGCTGACCCCGGCAATCCAAGCGGCTGTGCAGGTCCTGATCGATGACGGCACCTACACGGCGATCCTGAAGAAGTGGGGCCTCGAGTCCGGAGCGATCACCGAGTCTAAAATCAACGACGGCGTCGAGTAGTTCAAGAACACTGAGCGATAAGAGCAAAAGGCACGGCTTCTGAGCGTGAACGAAGACCCTCGCGCAATCGAAGCCGTGCCGCTTCGCCACCCCTGGCGATGGTTCATCGCCGTCCTGATCGCATTGTTTGTCGCGAACGCGATCTGGTCAATCTCGACCGAGGCGCAGATCGAGTGGTCGATCATCGGGAAGTACCTGTTCTCGGCGCCGATCATCAACGGCATGCAGATGACGCTTCTGCTGACCGCGATCGCCATGGTCATGGGAGTCGTGATCGGCGTGGTGCTGGCGGTCATGTGGCTCTCGCCGAATCCAATCGCCTCGACCGTCGCATGGGTTTACATCTGGGTCTTTCGCGGAACGCCGGTTCTCGTGCAGCTGCTGTTCTGGGGGTTCCTCGGTGCTATCTACCCGCACCTTTCGATCGGGATTCCCTTCGGAGGCCCAGAGTTCTTTGGCGGCGAAGCCAACGCCCTGATCCCGCCATTCGTTGCGGCGATCTTCGGCCTCGGCTTCAACGAAGGCGCCTACATGGCGGAGATTGTCCGTGGCGGAATCTCATCTGTGGACGAGGGCCAGGAGGAGGCGGCCTCTGCGCTCGGCATGAGCCGGCTCCAGACGATTCGCCGGATCGTGCTTCAGCAGGCGATGCGCGTGATCATCCCGCCGACCGGCAACGAGACGATCTCGATGCTGAAGACCACATCGCTGGTGATCGTGATCCCGGTCTCCGACCTTTTGTACCAGGCGCAATTGATCTACTCGCGCAACTACAAGACGATCGAGTTGCTGATCGTCGCGTCGCTCTGGTATCTGTTCTTCACCTCGATCCTGACGATCATCCAGTACTACATCGAGCGCCACTACTCGCGCGGGACCAGGCGCGATCAGCCGCAGAGCAAGCTTGAGTTCTTCGCAAAGAACTTCTGGCCGCATCGTTCGAAGACCGAGGGGGACCTCCCATACGTCCCGCCGGGTCCCGGTAGTCGTCAGGGAGGTGGATGATGGCCGCGCAGGACGCGAAACCAATGGTCGAGGCCGTGAACGTGCACAAGCGATTCGGTCGCAACGAGGTGCTGAAAGGCATCACGCTGAGCGTTGCTCCCGGCGAGGTAATGGTTCTGCTCGGTCCATCCGGCTCTGGAAAGTCAACTTTCCTGCGCTGCATCAACCATCTAGAGCGGATCGACGGCGGCGAACTAAAGGTCGATGGCTCGCTCGTCGGCTACCGCGAGGCCAAGGGCAAAATCTACGAACAGAGGGATTCCGAGATTGCCGTTGACCGGTCGCACATCGGGATGGTCTTCCAGCGGTTCAATCTTTTTCCTCACATGACTGCGCTGCAGAACATCGTCGAGGCACCGATCAGGGTCAAGAAGATACCCAGGGGAGAGGCCGAGACGCAGGCCCGAGCGTTGCTCGAACAAGTCGGACTCGGCGATCGCGCCGATGCCTACCCAAACCAGCTTTCGGGCGGTCAGCAGCAGCGAATCGCTATCGCCCGAGCGCTCGCGATGAAGCCGAAGTTGATGCTCTTTGACGAGCCGACCTCGGCGCTCGACCCTGAACTTGTCGGCGACGTGCTCGACGTGATGCGCCGGCTCGCCGAAGATGGCATGACGATGGTCGTAGTCACCCACGAGATCGGATTTGCGCGCGAAGTGGGCGATCAACTCGTATTCATGGACGAAGGCGTGGTGGTGGAAAGCGGCGATCCAGCGACGATCATCGCCAACCCGCGGCACGAACGAACCAAGACTTTCCTCTCCAAAGTTCTCTGAGTGATCCGACCAACAAGCTCCGCACGTAGGATCGGTCGATGAGCAAAAAGATTCTGATCAGCGGGGCTTCCGGGTTCGTCGGAACGCCGCTCAGCGAACTGCTGACCGATCGCGGCGACACCGTCGTGAAGCTGACTCGTGGTCCGAGCGGCGACGGCGTGATCCACTGGGATCCAGCTGCTGGCGAGCTGGATGCCAAGGCGGTTGACGGCTTTGATTCCGTTATCCACCTGGCGGGTGAGTCGATCGCCGGTCTCTGGACCAAGAAGAAGAAGCAGGCGATCGTTGCGAGCAGGCGTGATGGAACCACTTTGCTAGCAGAGGCTCTCGCAGCAACTGCCAACAAGCCCAAAAGCCTGATCAGCTCAAGCGCGATCGGTCTGTACGGCAGCCGTGGCGACGAGGTCCTCAGCGAGGACTCCGGCGTGGGTGAGGGGTTTCTCGCAGATCTGGTGAAGATCTGGGAGGACTCTGCACAGCCAGCCCGCGATGCCGGGATCCGCGTCGTGAACCTGCGCCTCGGCCTCGTCACTGCCGAAAGCGGCGGAATGATGGGGCCAATGAAGCCAGCATTCAAGCTTGGCGTAGGCGGCAAGCTCGGCGACGGCGACCAGTGGTGGAGCTGGGTCACGCTCGACGATGTAGTCCGCGCGTTCGTCTACGCCGTTGACAACTCCGCGCTCGTCGGACCGTTCAATATCGCGGCCCCAAATCCAGTCACCAACGCCGAGTTCACGAAGTCCCTCGGATCAGTTCTCCACAGGCCGACATTTCTTCCGGCCCCGAAGTTCGCCCTCAAGACCTTTGCTGGTGAGATGGCCGATGAGATGCTGCTTGCAAGCCAGCGAGTCGACTCATCCAAGATCAGCGAAGTCGGATTTGCATTTGCTGACACCGAGCTCGACCCGGCGCTGAAGAAGATCTTCGGCTAAGAACTGCCCACGATTTTTTCTGGCTGGATCACGATCGTCACCCGCTGCTCGTCGGCCTTGCGCAGCGGGTAGCTATCCACGTCCATGTATTTCTTGGCCAGCGCATCGATGTGATCATCCGCGCCCTCGTGCGTGAACTCGACGACCTTGCCGCGTACTTCGACGTAGCGATAGGGGTTCTCGCTGTTGCTGACTTCGATGGTGATGCGGGGGTCGGCGCGGAGATTGCGAACCTTGGCGCGGCCCTCCGCGCTGTTGATTCGCACGAGATCGCCGTCGCGATCCACCCAGACGGGGTTCACCTGCGGTGTTCCGTCCCTGAAAAGCGTCGCGACATGGGCAAAGTTCGGGCTGTCAAGAATCGATTTCTGTTCGTCTGAGAATGTTGGAGGCATCGGGTCTCTTTCGCTCTGGTTTGTGGCGCCTTCAAGTCAACGTACAGCCGAGGCTCCGTCGACCGTCCGGTACGACGGCCTGTGTAACCTGCGACGGGTGCCCGACCCCTCGCTTGTCAGATTTCGCCGAATCGTTGAATCCGCTTGTGAAGCGCTCGAAGCGCGTCGCGAAGAGATCAACGATTTGAATGTGTTTCCGGTCGCCGATGGCGATACCGGCGACAACATGGCGCGCACATTGCGTGCTGTGCTCGACGCGCTGGACGACATGACAGCCGACGGGCGGGCGATCGACGACATCGGTCGCAACGAGATCGTCCAGGCAGTCGCCCGCGCCGCGTTGCTGGGCGCGCGAGGAAACAGCGGCGTGATCCTCTCTCAGATCGTCCGCGGCTTGACCACGGAGCTCGCTTCGCGGCCGGGCCAGCGAATCGACCCCGCGCTCGTCGCAGCCGCGCTCAACCGCGCATCGGACGCGGCGTACGAATCCGTTCGTGATCCGCAAGAGGGAACGATGCTGACCGTGATCCGTGAGATCGCAAGCCGGGTCTCGCAGATGGTCGCCCACATGGACGCCACGAATTTCCCGCTTGACATCGACGACGCGACGCAGAACGCCACACTTGGCGGCCTGATCGACGGCGCAGTGATCGTCGGCGAGCAGTCCGTCGCGCGCAGCCCCGAACTGTTGCCGCTGCTCAAGGAGTCTGGCGTCGTTGACTCCGGCGGGTACGGCATGGTCGTGATCATGTCCGGGATTCTTGCTGCGCTTTCTGGCGACAACGCGGCGACCGAGCGTGTGGCCCATTACATCGCGCCGGCAGGTGGCGGAGCGGTTAAGCATGCCTCGAGCAAATACCAGTTCTGCACCAACTTTGCCGTCACGGGAACTGAGCTTTCGGCCGACCATTTCCGGCCCGGCCTCGAACGGCTCGGCGACTCCGTTCTGGTTGTCGGCGACGACCAGACGCTACGTATCCACGTACACACGAACGATCCAGACGAAGCGATGGCGCTCTTTCAGGAGTTCGGCGCCGTCGTAGATGTCGAGCTCGAGGACATGCGCGCGATGGTGACCGCTCGGAATGAGCGCGGTGGCGGCGGGAACGGCGTCATCTATGCGGCCGAGGCCCCTCGCGGGAACTGCGGAATCGTCGCCGTTGTCAGCTCCGATGGGATCGCCGAACTCTTCCGTGATCTCGGCGCGACGATCGTCGATGGCGGCGAGACGCTCAATCCGTCCACAGAGGAACTGCTCGCTGCCATCGAAGCCGCGCCCGAATCTGAGATTGTCCTGTTGCCGAACTCGAGCAACGTGATCCTGGCGGCCGAGTGCGCCGTCGAACTCTCCCAAAAGGAAACTGCGATCGTCCCCACGACGAGCCAGCAGGCAGGCCTCGCCGCTGCGGTGGCGCTCAATCCCGCCAGCAGCGCCGAGTTGAACGAATCTTCGATGTCAGGCGCAGTTGCTGTCGTGCGAACCGGCGGCGTTGCCCCCGCCGCGCGCGACGACGCCGACGGTCGCTTCGGGAAGGGCGACGCCGTTGGCTTCATCGACGAGTCGCTCGTCGCGTGGGGCTCTCCGCTGGACACGCTCAAAACAGTCTTCGACCGGCTCGGCGACGGAGCCGAGCTGATGACCTGCATCTCCGGCGCGGAGCCGCCGTTGACCATCGAACAGGTGCGCGAACTTGCGCCCCCGCAGGCAGAGTTAGAGTTGCTTGATGGAGGGCAACCAAACTGGTGGTGGCTGATTTCAGCCGAGTAGTAGGCGGAGGCGAGATCACGGCTGCAGAGTTCGCCGCCGCCCCGGTACGCTGGCCACGCCCAAGTCTTCTGCGTACGCTGCTTCCGGTCAGCGCCAAAACGCTCGAGGCCGCCGAACGAATCGGCATTCGTGACCTTGGCGATTTGATCGAGCACGTCCCGGTTACGCACGAGTTCCGCGCGGGCCGGTTGATCAAGCAGCTCAGAGCCGGTGAAGAGGCAACGATCGAGGTCGAACTTCGGTCGATCTCACTCCGGCCGACCAGACGCAACAATCTTCGGATTGTCGAGGCGGTGGTGCTTGACGACTCGGGATCGGGCAAAGCGGTCTGGTTCAATCAGCAGTGGCTCGCGAAGCAGCTCGAGCCCGGCACGCACCTTCGGCTGTTCGGAAAGATGAAGGGCGGGACTTTCCAGGTCAAGGAACACGCGGTCATCGCTGCGAGTGAGGGTGGCGCCGATTCAGGTACGATTTCTGTGTATCCAGGTACCGAAGGATTGAAGTCTCAGCGACTGCGCGAGCTGGTTGACGAGGCTCGCGGCGCCGAGTGGAATGTGATCGAGCCGCTACCGGGGCGTTTCCGAGCGCGCGAACGATTGATGAGCCGGGCTGATGCGCTCTCCGAGCTGCACTTCCCGAGCGACCGGCGCGCAAGCGCAGCCGGTCGAGAGCGATTGGCCTTCGAGGAACTTCTGCTGCAACAGCTCGCGCTTGGAATGCGTAGGCGACGGCGCGTCGCCGGCCGTAGCGCGCCCGAACTGCCCGCGAACGGCACGCTTACTGCGCGATGGCGCGATCGACTCCCGTTCGAGTTCACCGGGGATCAACGCGATGCGATCGCAACGATCGATCGAGATCTGTCCCGCAAGGTGCCGATGCAGCGCCTACTGATGGGTGAGGTGGGATCCGGTAAGACAGTCATTGCCCTCTCGGCGATGCTTCGCGCCGCCGAGAACGACGGCCAGGCGGCATTGATGGCGCCAACGGAGACGCTCGCCGAACAGCACTTCGCGACGCTCGACGCGATGCTGCCCGAGGTTCCGCTCGCGCTGCTCACGGGCTCTACTTCGGCGGCGCGCCGCAGAGAGATCCTCGCGCGTCTGGCGACGGGTGAGCTGCCGCTGATCGTCGGCACCCACGCGTTGATCGAGGACCCGGTGGAGTTCCGCAACCTCGCACTTGCCGTTGTCGATGAACAGCACCGTTTCGGCGTTCGTCAACGCGCAGCGCTCGACGCGAAGGCCGCTGGCGACCTCCTCCCACATGTCCTCCACATGACTGCCACGCCGATCCCGCGCACGCTCGCGCTCACGGGCTACGGCGATCTCGACTTCTCGCAGATCAAGGAACTTCCGCGCGGTCGGCGTCCGATCACCACTCGAGTGATCGGCGACGCCCAGCGGGGCGATGCCTACGACCATGTCCGCGACGAGATTCGCGCCGGCCGCCAGGCGTACGTCGTCTGTCCTCTCGTCTCGGAATCCGAGGTCCTTGAGGCGCGCGCCGCGAAGGTCGAATTCGAGCGCCTCGCGGCAGGCGAGTTCAAGGACTTCCGCGTGCGATTGATACACGGTCAGATGGCGTCGGCCGAGAAGGCTGCGGCGATGAAGGCATTCGGCGACCACGAGGCCGACGTTCTCGTTGCGACGAGTGTGATTGAGGTAGGAATCGACGTCCCCAACGCCACGGTGATGATCATCGAAGACGCCGATCGATACGGCATCTCCCAGCTTCATCAGCTCCGCGGGCGTGTCGGTCGCGGCGAACACGATTCGTTCTGCATCCTGTTCGGGAGCCCGGCCTCGCGCAGGCTCCGAGCGGTCGCCGCCGAGCGCGACGGCTTCAAACTCGCGCAAGTGGATCTGGAGCTGCGCGGATCCGGCGAGGAACTCGGCACTCGCCAGAGCGGCCTGCCTCAGTTTCGCGTCGCCGTTCTGCCCGAAGACAACCTCCTGCTTGAGCGCGCCAACCTCGCATCCGACCGCCTGCTCGCGGCCGATCCTGGTCTCGACGCACCGGAGCTCACGCTGCTGCGCGACGCGGTGATCAGTCGTTACGGCGAAGAGATCGATCCGATTCCAGCCTGAGTGCCGTTAACTTCTGCAGCTATGCCAAAGATCATCGAGCACGAAGAACACACGACCGCCACACGCGAGCAGGTCTGGGCGCAGTGGGCAGATGTCGAAAGTTGGCCCAACTGGGACGAGAATCTCGAATGGGTCAAGGCCGAGGGAATACTCGAAGACGGTACGTTCGCCCGGCTGAAGCCCAAGGGCGCCAAGGTGGTGGCCTTCGAGTTCGTTGAAGTAGATGCCCCGAATCGATTCGTCGACATCACGCTGCTTCCAAAGGCAAAAATGCACATGGAGCATCGCCTCACAGACGCCGAGGGTGGCGGATTGACGGTCTACCAGCGTGTCTCATTCAGCGGTCTGCTCGGAGGCCTCTTCGGCTACATAATCGGCCGCGGAATGAAGCGGGACATGCCGGGCGCGATGCGCAAGATGATCTCGCTCGCAGAAGCCTCCTGACCCAGCGATGCGGATCGTCGCCGGCGAGTTCAAGGGCCGCAGGCTTGCCGGACCCGAGGGTAGGGCGGCGAGGCCAACCCCCGACAAGGTCCGCGAAGCACTCTTCTCGATTCTTGGCGACATCAGCGGTCAGCGGGTGCTTGATCTCTTCGCAGGAACTGGTGCCCTCGGCCTGGAGGCAATCTCACGCGGCGCCAGCGAAGCAGTTCTGGTCGAACGCGACCGCCAGATGAGCTCCGTTATCGACCGGAACCTCACCGAGACGCTGGGAAGCGGGGACCGGAGGGGCCGGCTGGTGCGCGGCGACGCGCTGAAGTATCTCACCGGCGCGGAGGCCTTCGACCTCGTTTTCATCGATCCTCCGTATTCGCAGGCGGGCGATCTTGCCCCCAAACTCACCGTCGCACTGCCGTCAGTCCTTGCGCCCGGGGCGACCGTCGTGACCGAATCCGACCGCCGCGAGCCGCTCGTACTAGGCGAAAACGCGTTCACACTTCGCTCAGGACACATCTATGGCGATACGCTCATTCGCGTATTTGACGCCCTATGAATGAACCCAACGCAAATGGATACGCCGGTCGCACCGCAGTGTGCCCCGGCTCGTACGACCCGGTCACGAACGGACACCTCGACATCATCCGCCGCGGAGCGCGTGTTTTCGACAAAGTCGTTGTCGCGGTGGTCAACGCATCTGTGCGCAAATCGCCACCGATGTTTGCTGCTGACGAACGCGTCGCCTTCATTGAAGAGGCATTGACAGATCTTCCGAACATCGAAGTGCGCAAATTCGACATTCTTATCGTCGACTTTGCCAAGGAAGTCGGCGCAACGGCGATCCTGAAGGGGCTTCGAGCCATCTCGGACTTCGAATACGAGATGGAGATGAACCAGCTCAACAGCACGATGGCGCCGGACATCGAAAGCGTTTACATGATGTCCTCAGCGAAGTTCAGTTTCATCAGCTCCTCCGGTATCAAGGAGATGGCGCGTTTCGGCGGCAACGTGAGTGAGATGGTTCCGCCGCAAGTTTCCGTACGCTTGGCCGAGGCTTTGAAGGCCCAGGCAAGCCACTGACGAAAGGCCTTACCGTGGACGTCCTCGTACTCATAGACAAACTTGATGACCTGATTCACAACGCGAAGCAGATTCCGTTGACGGAAAACGTGCGCGTTGATCGCGAGGAGATCTACGACCTGCTCGACCAGATGCGCGCCACGATCCCGGAAGAGATCAAGCAGGCCCGCTGGATCGTCAAGGAACGCCAGGAAATGCTGGCCGAAGCAAAGCGTGAGGCCGAGCGCATCGTCAAGGAAGCAAACGACGAACAGCTACGACTCGTCTCTGAGCAAGAAGTCGTCAAGCAGGCCGAGAACCACGCAGAGGACATCGTCGAAGAAGCCCGCGCGAGAGAAAGAGAAATCCGCCTGGGCGCCGAGGACTACGCCGACGACATTCTCAACACTCTTGAAGTGAACCTCGAGAAGTTCCTCGCGGCCGTGCAGCGTGGGCGTGACCGGTTGGCCGGTCGCGATCATGAGTCTGCGGACATCCGTTAGACGTCAGTCCTCGAATTTTCGTAGACTTTCTGGCGTGACCCGCTCGCTCAGGCTCTTCACATCGATTGTTCTTGTCGGAATGCTCGCTCTGGTCGCGAGCACGGCCTCCGCATCGGCGGCCGGTCTGCTCGGCGGAGTTAATCTCGTCGGCGGAGGCCCGTCCGACACCACTTACCAGCTCTCGTATCCCGGCTCGATCGCACGCGTTGGCGACGGCAGCTTTTTCGTCATCGATTCAGGCAACAGCAGAATCGTGCGCCTCGACTCAACCGGGAAATTCCTCTACGCATTCGGCGGTCCGAGTTCGAGCGATTCGGGAACGCAGCTGGCTACGTCGCTGGCGCTTGTCGGCGGCGGCGCGAATCCTGATCTGATCGTTGCCAATGCGTTTGGGACGATCAAGCGATTCACCTCCGGTGGCACGTTCGTATCGAAGTTTTCGCTGCCAACCACGTCGTCGGGCTATGTCGCAGTCGATCCCTCATGTGGCGAGCTGTATGTCTCCGAAACCCAGAGCAACCGGGTACAGCGCTTCGCGCTCGAAGACAATGGCCTGACAGTCCCCACTGAGCAGTTCGGCGATCTGCTCGAGACTTTCGGGCAGGGGTCAGGACTCGTCGCCGACTACCTCGTCGAAGGCAAGCTCTGGGGCCCCCGAGAGGTCGCCTTAGACTCGACCGGTCGGGTATTCGTGGCGGACTCGAACCAGCGCAGAGTCAGCGTCTTCAAGTGGACCGGAAACTGCGGTTCTCGAACCCACGCGTACGAAACCAAGTTCGGAAACAACTCCTCCGGCAGTCCAGAGCTGATGCAGGCGCCGCAGGCGCTGGCGATCGACCGATCGGTCCTGCCGAACAAGATCTACGTCTCACAGGTTTACCTCGACAACATCATTCAGGCCTACACCGGCGACCTGGCGGGCGATGCGCCCTTCAGCTACCGCGGGCGCTGGGGAACGTCGGTGCCTTACGGCGAGAACCCCGGCTCCGGACCCGATGATCTGAGCGTCCCTAACGGCATCGCAGTGAGCGGCTCCAACGCATGGATCACCGAGGGCGGGAACGACCGTATCCACCTCTACACGGGCGTGTTTGCCGCCACACCGTTCACCGCTCCGACATCCGCCGGAACCTGGGGCCATTCGCCGCGTGAGGACGGGTATTTCGTTGACAGTGGCCCGCTAGCCACTGCCGCCGACGGCAGCGTCTTCGTGGTTGATCGTCAGAAGAAGCGGATCCAACACTTTTCGCCGCGCGGCCAACTGATCGACGCCTGGGGTGAGTCTGGGACTGCGCCGGGGCAGTTTGATTCCATTCCGTCGGCGATCGCCATTTCGAGCACCGGCGAAGTGTTGGTCTCGGGATCGATCGACGGCATTCAGCGCTTCAGTGCCGACGGCAACTACCTGGGCGTGATCACCTGGACGCAGCAATCCCCTCCGGATGCAAACTCGCCGGGTGCGATCGAAGTCGACGGCGCAGGAAACATCTGGGTGATCGACTGGTCGGTGAGGAAGGTCCTGAAGCTCGACGGCAGCGGGAACATCCTTGCCTCGTTCGGAGGAAACGGTTTTTCTGCAACCGATCAGACCTTCTCGCTCCCGACGGACCTCGCCGTAAGCGCCGACGGCCTCACCGTGTTCGTGACGGACAGCGGTACGGGGCTGGTGAAGAAGTTCGTCTCGACCGATGGAGCGACCTATTCGTTCGTGATCGCCTCACAACCCAACACCGGGTCCGGCAGCGGCAACGGATTCTTGAGCTCACCCAACTCGATCGCGATCGACCCGATCTCTGGTGACGTGGTCGTGGCGGACACCGGAAATAACCGCGTCCAAAGATTCACTCCGGACACTCTCAACTACCTCGGCAAGTTCGGTGCCTACGGCTTCGGCGATGACGATCTGATCAACCCCGTCGGGCTCGCATTTGACCAATGGGGCAACCTCTGGCTTGGCGACCCGGGCAGTGACCGGATCAAGCGGATCGGCGACGCGCCTGTGATCACACTTGGATCAGTGCCGGACACGACGACCGCTGCGTCCATAGCGATCCCCTACACCCAGACCGACCCTGCCGCAGATTGCGACATCGCTTCCGGGGCGACGGTCCCGCTTTCTATTGGGTCAAACACGATCGTGGTCACCTGCACGAACGCGCAGGGATCAGACGTGGAGTCGGTCACGATCGAACGCGGCACGGCACCATCCATCGCAATCTCGTCCCCGGTCGATGGAAGCAGCACAACCGCCGCGACAACCTCTCTCACGTGGTCGGCGGCCGGCACGGGGCCGATCGCCTGCACGGTCAACGGCGCAGCCGCGACCAGCCCGACGGCAGTCAATCTGGCTCTTGGCGCGAACAGCATCGCCGTCGCGTGCACAAACGATTTCGGAACCGACACGAAGTCCGTCGCGGTGACGCGAACCGCCGGAGCTTCTACGCCCCCGGGAGGTGGCGCGGCGCAGCCGATCTTCGAGCTCAAGCTCGCAAAGAAGGTCAAACTCGCGAAGAAGCTGAGTTTCTCTGTCCGCTGTACGGTCGGATGCACCGTGAGCGCGAAGATCGTCGCTGGCGGGAAGCGCTACAAGCTCAAGTCAGTCACAGTGCCGTCGAAGCAGACGAGCTCGAGGATCTCGATGCGGATTCAGAAGGGAACAGTGTCCTCGCTCGGCAAAGCTCTTGGCGCCAAGAAGAAGGTCACCTTGACGGTCACTGTGACTCCGCCAGCCGCCTACAAGGCAACGCAGGGCAAGACTGGCAAGGCCAAAGTGGCCAAGTAGGGCTAGCTGGCCGCCGATTGCTCGTCGAGATGGCGCGGAAGCACGACCCAGCGATCCAGGATCGCGCCCACTGCCGCACTCATCGCGAAAGCTCATCAGGCCCATCCCATCGGCTCGTACCCGCTCGTCCGCGGCGCCGACACGATCAACACATCACACGGCGTCTCGCCAATGTTCTCGACAGTGCGCTTGTGCTCTGGGTCGAGGCGTACGTAATCGCCTGCCTCAACCGGGATTTCATCGCCGTCGATCACCAACGCCGGCGATCCGCTGAGGATGATGAAGACTTCTTCTTGGTCGCGGTCGATCTCGTCATGCTCGGGGATTCGCTCGCCGGCATCGATCGTGACGAGGTTTATCCCGAAGGAGTTCACGCCAAGCGACTTGCGTGCGAGCGCCCAATTGCCGTTCATTTCAAAATCGTCGCGGTGGACCTTGTCGTAGGCCATTTCGGCTCCATTCTCAAATCGTCAAAATCCAGTAGTGTCGGCCGCAGGCAATCTAATGGATTCCGGACCAGACAGCGCAGCCGCCCTCGAGAAGATGATCGAGCGCTACAACGAGGCGTGGAACGCACACGACCTCGACGCGATCATCGAGCTGCATGCTCCGGCGATGGTCTTCGAGAACCACACTGCGGGTGAGCGGGCCGAGGGCGACGCAGTGCGCGATCACATCGGCGAGATTTTCAGGAACTGGCCCGATCTTCGTTTCGAGGGCGTTCGCACCTATGCGCGCGAAGGCGTGGTCACTCAAGAATGGATGGCGTTTGCGACACATTCGAGCGGCCGCGAGCTCTCTTGGGCGGGTGTGGACGTCATACCCACCGAAAATGGTCTGATCAAGCGGAAGGACGTCTACTCGGATTCGTCCTCGGTCAAGCGCCAGCTCGAGTCGATCGACTGATTTCCCGCGCCGCGAACGGCGCTACATTCGGCTCCATGACGCCTGTGACTGACATCGTCGATCTCGGGCAGCTCGGTCTCAAGCCAGGCGGAGGGATTCGCATGGAGTGTCTGGTGCCGGTGGGGGAGTTCGTCTTTGGCGCGCAGCCCTACCACATGAGTAAGGACCCGGTTGCGATCACGCTGGACATCAGTCGAACTTCGAGCGGCTACGTGTTCCGCGTGCGCACGAACAACTCGCTCGAGGGCCCGTGCATGCGCTGCTTTGGCGACTACTCACTTCCGCTTTCGATCGATCACTCCGAAGTGCACGAGCCGCATCTCGATCCAGAGCTTGCCTCGGACTACGTAAAGGAACAGGATCTCGACCTCTCGGCGCTCGTTCGCGACGCGGTGGGCCTCAGCCTGCCGGTTTCGATTTCCAGCCCGGTCGATGAAAACGGCGTTTGCACCGAGTGCGAACAATCGGTCGAACAGCTGGCAAAGCTCCGCGATTCAGAGCCTCAGGCCGAGGAGCCAGAGCTCGATCCGCGGTGGGCAAAGTTGCGCGAGCTGGAGCTGTAAAACCGCATCAGCTAATCTTCCGCCTTCTTATGGCAGTCCCAAAGCAAAAACAGAGCCACTCGCGCACCCACAAGCGCCGCTCGCAGCACAAGATCACGGCCAAGAACGTGAACGAGTGCCCGCGCTGCAGTGCGCCGAAGCTTCCTCACCGCGTCTGCGGCGAATGCGGTTTCTACCACGGCCGCGACGCGGTCGACTCGGACGCTTAAGTCCTCGGACTCCAAGCGTTAGGCCTCGCGAATGAAGATCGCCCTCGACGTCCAGGGCGCCGACAACGGCATTTCCACCGTTGTGGACGGCGCGCGCATCGCTGCGGGCGAAGGGATCGAGATCATCCTCGTCGGCCCTGTAGAAGAGATTGCGGCGACCGGATCGCTACCCAAGAACATCTCCGTCGTCAACGCGACTGAAGTTGTCACCAATCACGACGACCCCGCGACCGCCGTTCGACGAATGAAGGATTCATCGATCGTCGTGGGGGCGAAGCTCGTGGCGTCCGGCGATGCCGATGCACTCGTGTCTGCCGGCCCGACCGGCGCCGCGCTCGCGGCGTCGCTCTTCAACATGAAGCGCATCAAAGGAGTCAAGCGCCCGGCGTTGGCGGTGATCCTTCCAGACGGTCGCGGTGGTCGATCGCTTCTGCTCGATGCCGGTGCCAACGTCGAGGTGCCCGCCGAGATGCTCGTGCAGTTCGCCCACCTTGGTGCTCAGTTCTGCATTCGCGTGATGGGTATTGGCGAACCGCGCGTCGGCATCCTGTCGATCGGCGAAGAGGGCGGGAAGGGCAATGACCGCGTCGTGGAGGCGGGGCGCATGCTTTCAGACCCTAAAAACTCACGCCACATGAACTTCCTTGGAAACATCGAGGGCCGAGACATCACCAACGGCAGAGCCGATGTGATCGTCACCGACGGATTCACTGGCAACGTCGCACTGAAAGCAATCGAGGGCGCGGCCAAAGCGACGATGCTCGCCGCCGTAGAAGCGATCAAGTCGAGTCCCGTTTCAAAGATTGGTGGCCTGCTCGCCAAGCGAAGCCTTATGAAGATCCGCACCGAGGTCGACCCGAACACGACTGGCGGCGCGTTGCTGCTGGGACTTCGCGGCGTCTCCGTCGTTGCCCACGGCTCCACGAACGCCGCCGGCATCGCCGCCGCTATTCGCATCGCCAACCGCTCTGCGGAAGGCAATGTGACCGCCGAGATCGCCACTGCGATCGGCGAGTTGAACGAACACCAAGCGGCCGAGGCCGCTGTTACGGTTGCCTCTGCTGATGACGCGTGACGAGATCTATGAAGCGCTGAAGAAGACTCTGGTTGAAGAACTGGAGATCGACGCATCCAAGATCAGCCTCGAGGCAGATTTCAAGAACGACCTCGACGCCGATTCGCTCCACTTGGTCGAGCTCGCGATGGAGCTCGAAGACAATTACGATGTCACGATCCCCGACGAGGTCGCGCTCGAGCTGACCACGGTCGGCTCGGTGGTGGATTACCTCAGCGAGAAGCTGGCCGCGACGTGAGCATCGGCGCGCGCCGTCTGGTCGAGCTGATCGACGGACTCGCGCCCGACCTCAGGGTGCGAGTGTTCACCCACACGTCGTGGACGGACGATCGCGGCGACGCCTATGGGCGCCTGGCCTTTCTTGGCGACAGCGTTCTTGGCACGGTCGTCGCCGAACAGCTCCTGCGCGCCAATCCGGACGCCACGGCAGGAGACCTGACGAAGATCCGCGCACAGGCGGCGAGTCGCGCTGCGTGCGCCCGGGTGGCTGCCGAAATCGGTGCCGCCGAGCGCCTCGCAGAGATCGCTCCGACGGCCGCAGAGCTCCCGATCGAGGACGTGATCTCTGCTCAGAGCGTGCTTGCCGAAGTCTGTGAAGCTGCAATCGGCGCAGTCTTCGAGCAGTACGGATACGAGGTCACGGCCGAGGCGGTCGGTGAGGCATTCGCCGACGAAATCGTCAACGCCGAGGACAACCCCGGCGACTATAAGTCTAGTTTGCAGGAGTTTTTGGCGCGTCGCGGAGAGAAGCCGGTTTACGTCCTGATCGACTCCGAGGGGCCGCCGCACGACAGGCGGTTTGAATGCGCCGTTGAGATCCGAGGGGATCGTTACGGTACGGGCACTGGGCGCTCCAAGAAGGAGGCCGAGCAGGCCGCGGCCGCGGCAACGCTCGTCACGCTTCAGTCGCCGAAGGAATGAACACAGAGCCTTTAAAGCATGTATCTAAAAGCCGTCCAGATGAAGGGGTTCAAATCATTCCCCAGCAAGACTCGCCTTGACTTCGGTCCGGGCGTGTCTGTGATTGTCGGTCCCAATGGATCCGGCAAATCAAACGTGTCCGACGCGATCGTCTGGGCACTCGGCGAGCAGAGCGCGTACGCGGTGCGTGGTCAGCAGATGCAGGACCTGCTTTTCGGCGGAGCCGAAGGCGTGCCATCCGCCTCCTACGCCGAGGTCGAGCTGGTCTTTGACAACTCCGACGGCGAGCTCGACACAGGATTCTCTGAACTTTCCGTAACGCGCAAGCTCTCGCGCGACGGCGAAGGCGAGTACCGCATCAATGGCGCGCGCTGCCGCTTGGTCGATGTGATCGAGGTTCTCTCAGATACTGGTCTCGGCAAGGAGATGCACTCGGTCCTGAGCCAGGGCAAGGTCGACGAGATTGTCGCCAGCAAGCCCAAGGACCGCCGCCTGCTCGTCGAAGAAGCAGCTGGTCTTGGCAAGCACAGGAAGCGCCGCCGCCGCGCGCAGCTGAAGCTCGCAAAGACTCGTGACAACCTGGACCGCGTGCTCGACGTCGAGCGCGAAGCGCGTTCACGCCTGAAGCCGTTGAAGCGTCAGGCCGAGGCCGCAGAAACGCACGCCCGCCTGGAGCTCCAGTCCAACGAGCTTCGCGCCGAGAGCGCCTCAGACACTTTGCTCCTTGCTGCGCGCGAGCTCGAAGACGCAACGCGCATGGCGACCGAAGCCCGCGCCGCCCGCGAAGGGATCGAGCAGCAGCTGGCAGGCGTTGCCAAGGAGCGCGAGATCGCAGAGCAGAAGATCGCCGCTGAAGCAGCGCGGCGCGAGAAGGCCACGGAGTCTTTGTTCGCGGTCCGCTCAGTCTGCGAACGCATCGAAGGCGCGCGCGAGCGTTCCGGCGAACGTGTCTCGCGCCTGCAGAACGAGATCGAACGCGGTCAGGCAGAGCTTGGTCAGCTGACGCTCGACGTGCAGCCAGAAGTTGACACTTCGCGAATCGCCCAGCTTGAGTCCGAGCTCGCCGAGATCGAACGCCAGGGTCGCGCCGAGCTCGAAGCAGAACTCGTCGAGATGCGCCAGCAGCACGCCAACGCTCAAAAAGAGCTCGAAGAACTCGACGCGAGCTTCACCGCAGCCAAGGCGCTGGCCGAGCAGGCCGAACAGACTTCCACCTCCGCGCGCCGAGCGATGGCAGAGGGTCAGGCGGCTCTTGCCGAGACTCGCCGCGAGCGCGCACGCCTTGAAGGCGAGCTTGGCGCTGTTGAACAGTTCCTGCGCGAATCTGCCGGCGATGCCGGATCGGCCGCGCTGGCCGAGAAGCTCGGCGTCGAGCCGGGCTACGAACTTGCCCTGACCGCTGTGCTTGGTCGCCGCCTCCGGGCCGCAGTCGTGGAAGATCTCCCCGCCGGACAAAGCTTCTTGGACAGCGTCGGAGAGGACGGGGGCTCTGCGATGCTGGTCGGCAAGGCCCAGGCAAACCAGGGCTTCGCGTCGCTGCCCAACGGCGAACCACTTATCGACAAGCTTCAGGCCGAGGCCGGCGCGGATTCGATCGTCACCGCCCTGCTCGCGAATGTCTGGGTCGTCGAAACGCTCACCAGCTTGCCACACGGTTTCGATGGCATCGCCGTCACCAGGTCCGGTCGCGTCTATTTCGGTCACACCGGCGAACTACGTCAGGCGCCACGCGGAGGCGAGCAGCGCGTGCTCGCCGAGCGAAACCGCCGCGACGCGCTGAACGAAACGCTCGCCACAGCACGTGCAGCCGAGGCCGCCGCGCAGTCCGCGCTCGAACAGGTCGAAGCGGCGCTCAAGCGCACCGAGGCCCAGCGCGACGAGGCCCACGCGGCCTCACGTACCGCCCGCGTTGCTCGTGATGAACTTTCAGGCGCCGTTCAGGGACAATCCCGTGCGATCGAACGCCGCATCGAAGCCGGTCTCGCCGACGGCCCGACCGCCGTTCGCCGCGCCGGCGTCGAAGCCGAGCTGCGCAGCGAGCGCTCGCACGCCGAGCAGATGCGACGCGCCGCCGAGCTCCAGGCTAGGCGTCGAAGTGCACTTGAAGCCAAGCTCGAAGCCTTGCGAGGCGCCGTGCCTCGCGCGCAAGATCTCGCCGAAGTGCTGGCCGAGTGCGCGCTGGCGGCAAACGAACGCGTCGCGGTACTAGGAACGGCGCTCGACGGTGACCGTGCCGCAGGCGAAAAGCTCGCTCAAGACCTGCGCGCCCACGCCACTCAAGAGGCCCAGCTTCAAGCATCACTACGCGAGCAGGGCGAGATGGTCACGACCGCAGAGGTCCGCGCCCAGCGCTCACGCGACATGCACGCCGAGGCCGCATCGGTCACAACCGAACTCTCAGAAGCGCTCGGCCGCCCGGTCGAGGCAGCAACCCAGCTTCTCGACGAGCCCCGCCGCGAAGAGATCGCCGCTGCGCTCGCGCGAATTGCGCGCCGCCGCGAACTGCTCGGCCCGATCAACCCACTCGCGCAAGACGAGTACGCCGAGGCCATGGCGCACGTCGAAGAGCTCGAAGCTCAGCGCGACGATCTCGAAGCCGCCCTGAAAGAACTCGGCGACCTGATCAAGGAGATCGACAAGACGATCCGCACATCCTTTGAAGAGACCTTCGCCAGCACCAGCGCCCACTTTGAGGAGCTGATCCAGCGCCTGTTCCCGGGCGGCACCGGCAAGCTCCTGCTCGTCGCAGACGACAAGCCGAAGGTCGCCCCGGCGCTCACCACCGCTGGCGCAGACGCCGCCGAGGTCCAGGCCGCGGCAGACGCAGCCGAGGACGCCATGCCAGAAGATCCAGACGAAGCCCCCGAGGCCTCCGAGATCGAGTACGGCGTCGAGATCAAGGTCCAGCTCCCGGGCAGCAAGTCCGGACGCGTGCTCACGCTGCTCTCTGGCGGCGAGCGCTCACTGGTCGCCTTGGCATTCCTCTTCAGCGTCTTCCTCACCAAGCCGTGCCCGTTCTACATCTTCGACGAGGCCGAGGCCGCGCTCGACGACGTGAACATCGACCGCCTGGTCGCCCTGCTGCGCGAGCACAGCGACAACAGCCAGTTCATCGTCATCACGCACCAAAAGCGCACCATGGATGCCGCGGACTGCCTCTACGGAGTCTCAATGGGCAAGGACGGAATCAGCAAGGTCATCACTCGCCGCATGACCGGTCGCGAGACCGAGCACGGCGAGATGATCGTCGCCTGAGGCCGTGCGTGTCCTGGTCGCCGGCGCGGCCGGTGCGATCGGACGACCGCTGGTCCCGCAGCTGCTCGATGCTGGGCACGAGGTTCACGCCACCACGCGCAAGCCCACTCGCGCCACTGAGCTGAGCGCCGCCGGCGCCGTGTCCGAGGTCGTCGATTTTCTCGAGCCCGGCGCCGCCGACGCGCTGCTCGAGCGCGTGCGACCAGACGTCGTCATCGATGAGCTGACGAGCCTCCCTCACGACTACGACCCACGCAAGGCGGAGTCGGCCTATGTCCACAACAACCGCATCCGTAGTGAGGGCACCGGCGCGTTGCTCGCGGCGGCCGAAAAGCACGGCGTTCAGCGCTACGTCCTTCAGTCCGTCGCGTTCATCTACGCGCCAGGCAGTTCGGGATTGCGGAGCGAAACCGATCCCGTCTGGAGCGACGCGCCCGATCCGTTCGCGGACGCCATCGCAACGCTCGTCGAGAACGAACGCATCGTTGCCGAGAGCTCAGCATTCACGGGCGTCACGCTGCGCTACGGCTTCCTCTATGGCCCGGGGACGTGGTACGAATCCGGCGGCAGTACGACTGTGGCAATCCAGAAGCGCAGGCTGCCGCTGATTGGCGGCGGCACGGGAGTCAACTCTTTGGTTCATGTCGGCGATGCGGTAGCTGCGACCGTTTGCGCGACCGTCTACGGCAAAGGGATCTACAACGTTGTGGACGACGATCCCGCGTCTTTCTCCGAGCTCGTCCCTGAACTCGCACGGATTCTCGGCGCCAAACAACCGATGAGAATTCCCAGATGGCTGGGCCGCATCATCGCCGGCGGATACCTCGTGGAGGCGGCGACGAGAATGCCCGGCGCGTCCAACGCGAAGGCCAAAGCCGAGCTCGGCTGGGCGCCAATCCTCCCGAGTTGGCGTGAGGGGATGCGTGACTTTCGCGACAGCTACCCATCTGGTTCGCAACATTGAAGGGCGCGATGGACAATCCCAGGCTGGTGACTGGCGTGATCGCCCTGTTCGCGCTCATCGAGCTTGCGATGTCGCTGTGGATGGTGGCCGCCCCGCAATCCTTCTTCGATCAGATTGGGCCGTTCGGGGAGTACAACGGCCACTACCTGCGGGATGTCGCGGCGTTCCAGGCAGGTATCGGAGCTGCCCTGCTGGCCTCGATCTGGATCACCAGGCTCCGTGCGGGTGCCGTCTGCGCGCTACTCGCGGCGAGCGCACTGCACGGAATCAATCACTTCGCAGGCATCGACGCCGCCAATGGCAACTCCAACGCGGGCGTTGTGGACGCGATCGCAATCACGCTCTCGGTCCTGGTGATCGGCTGGCTGCTCGCTGCGACGCTGCGCGTTCAGGACTGACTGGCGCCGGGCGACTGCTCGGCCTTCATGATCGAAGCCGTGTTCAGGCTCTCCGGTGCCAGCGGGACGAAGTTCATGTCCTGCTGCATCTGCGGTGCATCGCCGCCTGTTGATCCGTCACCTGATGCCCACGGCAGCGTGAAGTAGCTGCCGACCGGGCGATCGTGGCGGTGGCTGATACCGCCGGCCATCTCGGTCAGGCGACCGACACGGTCCTCGGTGGCCGGGTGGGTTGCAAAGAGCGTTGACTCCTTGCCGCGAGCGTTCATCGATGGGGCGATCATCATGTGGGCGATCGCCTCTTCGGGGCGCTCAGTCGCGACCATGTTGCCGGAGATCTGGTTCAGCGCAGACGCAAGCCCCTGCGGGTAGCGGGTGAGCTCGGCGCCAGAGGCGTCGGCGACGTACTCGCGCTTGCGGCTGATCGAGAGCTGGATGATCGTTGCCGCGATCGGGGCGAGGATGATCGTCAGAAGGATCACAATCAGACCGAGCCAGCCGCCTCCACCTTCGCGGTTGCCGCCGCCGAAGAAGACGCCGTAGGAGATGATCTGCGCGATCAGAGCGATCGATCCGGCGAGCACCGCGACGTAGGTCATCAGCTTCACGTCGAGATTCTTGATGTGCGCCATTTCGTGCGCGAGGACCCCGTAGAGCTCTTGGTCGTCGAGCACGTCAAGCAGACCCTTGTTCACGCAGATCAGTGCCTGGTCCTGATTGCGGCCGGCGGCGAATGCGTTGGGAGATGGATCGGGGGAGATGTACAAGCGCGGCATCGGAAGGCCAGCGGTGATCGAGAGGTTCTCGACCATTCGCCAGAGCTCAGGGGCGTCGGACTTCTTCTCGATCCTCTTGCCGCCAGCCGCGAGGACGGCCATATCGTCGCCGCCAAACAGCGAGATCAGGACCATGACGAACGCCAGGGCGGCGATGCCAAAGGCACCGATCGGTCCCACCCAGAGGTACATCGCGTATGCGATAAGGGCGTAAAGCGCCAGGAATCCGCTGAGCAAGAACCACGATTTGCGTTTGTTTACGGCTATCTGCTTGTACATCTCGTTCCTCCGTGAATCCTGGCGCTACGCGGTCGGCGGGCCAGGAGGCGTCGAACCTTCGCCACCAGCAGGCGGCTCGGTTGACGGCGGCGCGGCGGGCGGAGCTGCTGGCGGGGCGGCCGGGGCCGGGGTTGCCGGAATCACGCCGGGCGCAGGAGAGTTCGCGGCGGCGCTGTTGTCGCCGAACGCAACGCTCGGGACCTCCTTCTCGGCCGGGTCCTCGAGCTCGAAGAACTCGTGCTCGTCGACCTTCGCGAAGTTGGCAATGATGCTGCTCGGGAACTGCTGAATCTTGATGTTCAGATCGCGGACGTTCATGTTGTAAAACCGACGGCTGGCCTGGATCTTGTCCTCGGTGTCGGTCAGCTCGTTCTGCAGCTGCAGGAAGTTCTGGTTTGCCTTGAGGTCTGGGTAGGCCTCTGCAACCGCGAACAGGCGGCCAAGTGCCTGGCCGAGAATGCCTTCCGCGGCGGCCGATGCCTGCGGGCCCGACGCGTTGACGGCGTTGGTGCGCGCCTGCGTGACCGAGTCGAAGGTCTGGCGCTCGTGTGCGGCGTAGCCCTTGACGGTCTCGACGAGGTTGGGGATCAAGTCGTGACGACGCTTGAGCTGGGTGTCGATGTCGGAGAATGCCTCTTCGACACGGTTACGCAGCGAAATCAAGCCGTTGTAGGTCGCGACCACATAGATGATCAGAATGACGACGATTACGGCGATAACGATCAGTGCGATCATTGAAAAATCAGGCCTTTCGGGGTTTCGCAGGATGCGAGCAAGTACGTAGATTCTTACCGATAACGTCGGCCGAGTGTTCGGCAGAGTGGCCGCCTACATAAGATCACAATGTGCCGAGGGAGTGGAATGAGTTGTTCATCGCCGATTCGCCGCTCCCGAGTGAGCCGGTGGCGGCCGCCGAACCCCAGGGCGGGGGCGGGATGTTCAAGCGCCTGCGCGAGTCGCTCGGACGCACGCGCCAGGCCTTCTCCGCAGAGCTGCGCACCACGCTTTTTGACGCGCTCGACGACCAGACCTGTGAGCGCCTCGAAGAACTCTTGATCTACGCCGACGTCGGCGCGCGCACCACGGCGAAGGTCGTCGGCCAGCTCGAGACCGAGGTCGAAGAGGGCGAGGTGGCCGGGGGAGACGCAATCGTCGAGAGGCTCGAAGAGCTGCTCGCGCAGACGGCAACAACCGGTGAGTCAACGATCGACATTCGCCACACCCCAACCGTGATCATGGTCTGCGGAGTCAACGGGACCGGAAAGACAACTTCGATCGGCAAGATCGCTTGGCATCTCGAGAAGCAGTTCGGCAAGTCCGTGTTGCTCGGAGCCGCCGACACGTTTCGCGCGGCGGCCACTGAGCAGCTTGCCGAGTGGGCCAATCGCACCGGCGCCGAGCTTGTCCGCGGTGAGCAGGGCTCTGACCCCGGATCGGTCGCATATGACGCGGTCGGCGCCGCTGTCAGTCGCGGAACCGACGTTGCGCTGATCGATACAGCCGGCCGCTTGCACACACAGGACAATCTGCTTGAAGAGCTCAAGAAGGTTCGCCGTGTGATCGAGAAACAGCTCCCGGGCGCGCCGCACGAAACGCTTCTAGTCGTCGACGCAACCACCGGCCAGAACGGCCTGCGCCAGGCAAAGCTCTTTGCCGAGGCCGTCCAAGTGGACGGGATCGTGCTGACCAAACTCGATGGCACTGCCAAGGGCGGCATTGCCCTGGCAATCGCAGACGAGCTCGGGATCCCGGTCAAATTGATCGGGATAGGCGAGCAGCTCGAGGATCTGCGTCCCTTCGACGCTGCGGATTTTGCCCGCGCACTCGTCTCTGAGTAAAAGTTTTTCGCGTCAGCGTCGATCTCCGCCGCGATCTGGTCAATAATCAGCATCGTGGAAGACTGGATCTACTGGATGATCTTCGCGATCGTGATGGCGGCGATCGAGCTCACCGTGTTTACGGTGTTCATTTTCGGACCGCTGGCGGTTGCCGCACTGGTCACGGCACTCGCGGCCGCCTTGGGTGCCAGCATGGAGGCGCAGTTGCTGCTCTTCATCGCGCTGTCGCTTGCGTCCGGTCTCGCGCTTTACCCGGTGGCCAGACGAATGCGGGAGAGTCACCCGGAGTCGGTAAACAACGTCGATGCGCTGATCGGCAAGGAGGGCCGCACGCTCGAAGAGATCTCTGGTGAATCGCTCGGGCTGATCCGCTTCGACAACGCCAACTGGACCGCTCGTCCTGTTGACGGTCGACCCCCGATCGCCGCCAACACGCCGGTCAAGGTCCTATCGATCGCCGGCGCAACCGCAATCGTCGAACCGCTCGCAGTGCCGAATTCAACGACAGAAACTTCATCCCCTGACGCGTAGGAGCTCGCATGGTCTTCGTACTCATCGCAATCGTAGTTCTCGTCCTCTTCACGCTGCTGCGTGCCGTGCGGATCGTCCCGCAGTCGAAGGCTGGCGTGGTGGAGCGTCTGGGTAAGTATCACCGCACGCTGAGCCCGGGCCTGGCGATCGTCATTCCGTATGTCGACAAGGTCCGCCCGCTGATCGACATGCGCGAGCAGGTCGTGAGCTTCGCACCGCAGCCGGTGATCACCGAGGACAACGTCGTCGTGCAGATCGACAGCGTCCTGTATTACACGATCAACGACGCGCGCGCCGTGACTTACGAGATCGCAAACCACCTTCAGGCGATCGAGCAGCTCACCACCACCACGCTGCGAAACGTGATCGGTGGACTGACGCTCGAGAAGGCACTGACCAGCCGTGACGAGATCAACACCGCGCTGCGAATTGTGCTCGACGAAGCGACAGGCAAGTGGGGAATCCGCGTCAACCGCGTCGAGCTGAAGGCAATCGATCCGCCACTCTCGATCCAGGACGCGATGGAAAAGCAGATGCGCGCCGAGCGTGATCGTCGCGCCGCGATCCTCACGGCGGAAGGCGTCAAGCAGTCCCAGATTCTTACGGCAGAAGGCGAGAAGCAGGCCGCGATTCTTACGGCAGAAGGCGACCGTCAGTCGCAGATCCTTACGGCAGAGGGTGAAGGAGCCGCGATCAAGACCGTCTTCGACGCGATCCACGCCGGAAACCCGGACCTGCCGCTCGTCGCCTACAAGTACGTCCAGGCGCTCGAAAGCCTGGCCGGCAGCGAAACGAACGCAACCTGGATCATCCCGGGCGAGTTCACGCAGGCGCTTTCGGGTCTGAGCGAGAAGCTCGGATCGCTTGAAGGTCCGCCGAGGCAGTAGTCCGGTGGTCGCGCGGCAACCAGCCGTGAGGCTCTAGGGTTCTCGCAGATGTTTGACGCACTTTCAGAACGACTTCAAGAGACTCTCTCGGATGTCCGCGGTCGCGGCAAGCTGAGCGAGGACGACATCAACAAGGCGATGCGCGACATCCGCCTTGCGCTGCTCGAGGCGGACGTCAATTTCAAGGTCGTCAAGGACTTCACCGCGCGCGTCAAAGCTCGCGCGCTGGGCGTAGATGTTCTCGAGTCGCTGAACCCCGGCCAGCAGGTCGTGAAGATCGTCGATGACGAACTGACCGCCCTGATGGGCGAGTCGAGCCGCGAGATCGTCTTCGCGCAGAGCGCGCCGACCGTGATCCTGATGGCCGGTCTGCAGGGTTCAGGTAAGACCACCAACTGCGGAAAGCTCGCCCTGATGCTCAAGGGCCAGGGCAAAAAGGTCGGCATCGCCGCCTGCGACGTCTACCGCCCGGCCGCGATCGAGCAGCTCAAGGTTGTTGGCGACCAGGTCGGAGCCAAGGTTTACGAGCAGGGTCAGGGCGACCCGGTGAAGATCGCCAAGTGGGCCGTCCAGGAATCGATCCAGAACCTCGACGACGTCCTGATCGTCGACACCGCCGGCCGCCTGCACGTTGACTCCGACTTGATGGAAGAGCTGGCGAAGATCCGCAAGGAGGTCAAGCCGCACAACGTCCTGCTGGTCGTGGACGCGATGACGGGTCAGGACGCAGTCAACGTCGCAGAACAGTTCGCCGACACCGCCAACTTCGACGGCGTGATCATGACCAAGCTCGACGGCGACGCCCGAGGCGGCGCCGCGCTGAGCATCAAGGCCGTGACCGGCAAGCCGATCATGTACGCCTCGGTCGGCGAGAAGCTCGACCAGTTCGAGGTCTTCCATCCCGACCGCATGGCCGACCGCATCCTCGGCATGGGCGACGTGATGACCCTGATCGAGAAGGCCGAGTCGCAGATCGACGAGGAGACCGCGCTCGACATGGAGCGCAAGATCCGAAAGAACGAGCTGACCTTCGACGACTTCCTCGAGCAGATGAAGATGATGCGCAAGATGGGATCGCTCTCGAGCATCCTCGGGATGATGCCTGGCATCGACAAGAAGGCTTTGAAGAACGTCAACATCGACGAGAAGGAATTGGACCGGATTCAGGCGATCGTTTTGTCGATGACGCCGCAAGAGCGTGCCAACCCGAAGATCATCAACGGCAAGCGCCGCGTTCGGATTGCCAAGGGCTCGGGCACGAGCGTCCAGCAGGTCAACAAGCTGATCAAACAGTTCTCCGAGATGAAGAAAATGATGAAGCGAATGACCGGCAAGGGCAAGAAGGGCATGCCGGATATGTCGCAGCTCATGGGACAGCGCTAAACGCTTGGTACTCTCCTCCCCGTGGTACGAATCAGACTCACACGAGTAGGCAACAAGAAGAACCCGATCTGGCGCATCGTGGTGGCGGACAAGCGTTCCCCCCGCGACGGTCGCGTGATCGAGAACGTCGGCACCTACAACCCCCAGACGGATCCTTCAACAGTCACGTTGAAGCAGGACCGCGTCGAGCATTGGATCGAAAAGGGCGCCAAGCCCACGCCGACCGTGCTCAAGCTGATGAAGACCCAGAGCCTTGACGCTGACGGCAAGCTCGTCGAAGTCAAGTAGTTTTTCCTCGCTGTGAGCGACGAAGCAACTTCTGTTCCGACCGAGGTCGAGGGTCCCCAGATGGAGGATCTGCTCGAAAACCTGGTCAAGGGTCTTGTCGACAAGCCCGAAGAGGTTTCTGTCGAAGGATTTGACGAGTCGGACGGCTCCGTCACGTTGGAGCTGCGCGTGGCCGAAGACGAGGCCGGCAAGGTCATCGGTCGCGGCGGACGCACGATCAACGCTTTGCGCCAGGTTGTCCGCGCTCACAAGGAAGCCCGCGGCCGCAAGGTCGTAGTCGACCTTGTCGATTAATCAGCCGACCCTTCTTCTATCCCAATGACCTTGGACCCGCAGGACCGCATCCAGATCGGAGTGGTCGGAAAGCCCCACGGCGTTCGCGGCGGTTTCTACTTTGACGGCGTCGTTGACGCGCCGGCGCTCGTCGCTGGCCTGAAGCTGTTCATCGGTGGCTCAACCTTCACTCTGGCCTCGCGCGGCGGAACCGACAAGCGACCGCTGCTGATACTCAACGAGATCAACAGCAAAGAGGCTATTGCTGAGCTGCGCGGCGAGATGGTCCGTGCTGAGCGCGGGGATCTGACGCCGCTGGGCGAGGGGGAGTGGTTTGCCGATGACCTGCTCGGTCTTGTGGTCGTGGATCAGACTGGCCGTACGCTTGGCAAAGTGATCCGCATGAACAACCTTCCATCGGCAGACGTACTCGAAGTCTCGCTTGATGACGGCGAGCAGCTGCTCGTTCCGATGATCAGGGACGCGATCCTCTCAATCGAACCCGGCGGAACCGGCTTGACCATCGACGCGGAGTTCCTGGGCATAGGCTGATCAACCATGCAGATAGATGTATTCACGCTGTTTCCCGAATGGTTTGACTGGTTCCGCGAACAGCGCCATATGAAGAACTTGGACGAGGCCGGGCACTCATTCGACACCGTGGACATGCGGGCGACCACGCCAATCTCAAACAATCGCGTTGACGGCACGCCGTATGGCGGCGGCGCTGGGATGGTCATCCGGGTCGATGTTGTTGAGGAGGCCCTCCGTTGTCGTTACGAGGTGGACCCGGTCGACCTCGGTGGCCAGAGGCGGGTCGTGGTGCTGTCGCCGACGGGCCGACGCCTTGACGACCCGCTCACAGAAGAGTTGGCTGCTGGCGGTGACATGACGATCCTCTGCGGTCGCTATGAAGGTTTTGATCAGCGCGTGCACGACCATTTTGCGACTGACGTGATCTCGATCGGCGACTACGTGCTCTCCGGCGGTGAGCTTGCGGCGATGGTTTTGATCGATGCCGTCACGCGCAGACTGCCTGAGGCGCACGGCGATCAGCGAAGCGCAAAGGAGGAATCCTTCAGCGCAGAGCTTGATGGCGCTCCCGAGTACCCGCATTACACGAGGCCGGAAGAGCATCGGGGCTGGAAGGTTCCGGATGTTCTGCTTTCGGGCCACCATGGCGAGATCGAGCGCTGGCGGCGCGAGCAGAGCGAATTGCGTCGGGACCAGCTAAAAGACGCCGATTAGCTACCATGAATCGCGCGCGAAGCTGTTGTTTGGCTGGCGCGCCACCGCACGGGCTTGGCTCGTGCCATTTTTTTGCAGCGGACCGGTTCCAGAGCCGTTTCTCGCCGCGCGAAGTCTTTCTCCACGAACAGGTAATCCCATGAGCACGATCATTGACAAGCTTGAAAAGGCCCAACTGAGGCCAGTTCCGAACTTCGACGCAGGTGACCGCGTCCGCGTCCACTTCCAGGTCGTCGAAGGTACCCGCAAACGTACGCAGGTTTTCGAGGGTGTTGTGATCAAGCGCCAGGGGAGCGGTGCGCGTGAAACTTTCACTGTGCGCAAGCAGTCCTTTGGTGTCGGCGTGGAGCGTACGTTCCCGGTGCACTCGACCAAGATCGAGAAGATCGAGGTCGCCGCCCGCGGCGAAGTGCGTCGCGCGAAGCTCTACTACCTGCGTGACCGCGTCGGTAAGCGAGCGCGTGTCCGCGAGCGTGCATGGACCCCGGCAGAGCAGCAGCGCCTGGAGGCCGAGCAGGCCGAGCTGGCTGGTGCGTTCGACGCCCAGGGCGCCCAAGCAGAAGCAGAACTTGTAGTCCCAGAAGTCGAAGAGACTGAGGACACTGACGCTGAGGGAACCGAAGCCGCCGAGACCGAGAAATCTGAAGAGGCGCCAGAGGCTGACGCCGCTGAGGAGGTCCAGGCAGCTGAGGAAACCCCGGCAGAAGAGGCTGTTGCCGAGGAAGCTCCCGTGCCCGAGGCCGAGGCTGAAGAGGCGCCGACCGATGAAGCTGCGGCCCACGAAGCTCCGGCGGACGACGCCGACAAGAGCTAATCCGGGCCAACGCCCCTCATGCCTGACTCTGCGGACCCGTCGACGCCCGACGTCGACCGCGGCAAGGACGACGACCAGGGCGGCAGCGAGTCTCTCATAGAACTCGTGGTGATCGTTGCCGTGGCGGTCGGGCTTGCCCTGATGATCCAAGCGTTTGTCGTCAAGCCTTACCGGATTCCAAGCCGATCGATGGTTCCCGAGCTTCAGGTCGGACAACGCGTGCTCGTAAATCGAATCGATGGCCGTTTTGGCACTCCCGACCGAGGCGACGTCGTTGTATTTCGTCCGCCAGTTGGAGCCGGCGACAACACCTGCGGCGTCAAGGATGGCCAGGAATATCTTCCCGGCAAGGTCTACGTTTCCGGAAACGAGGGTGCGCTCGCCGAACGCATGGCGTGCCCGCTCGGTACGGCGGGCAAGTACGAGGAGACCTACATCAAGCGCGTCATCGGTCTGCCCGGAGAACGCCTGAAGATCATTCGTGGGCGCGCGTACATCAACGGCGAGAAGCTGAAGGAGGACTACATCAATCCGGGCGGTAGTTGCGACGTGCCGGACGCCGTTGCCAGCGACTGCACATACTCACTCGAAATCACGATTCCGCCGGACAGCTTTTTCATGATGGGTGACAACCGTGACGCCAGTGACGACAGCAGGTATTGGGGCCCGATTGCCAAAGAGAATGTCATCGGCGAAGCCTTTATGACGTATTGGCCGCCCAAACGCATCGGACTGCTTTAGTACCCGCGAACGACTTACCTGAGATGACTGATAAAGACAACCCCTTAGCCGGCCCCGAGTCCGGCACCAGTAAGAAGCAGCTCAACCCGGTCGCAGAGACTGTTGTGATTGTGGTTGCCGCTCTGGTTTTCGCGTTCCTGATTCAGTGGCTCTTGGTCAAGCCTTACAAGATTCCGAGTCCGTCGATGGTTCCGACACTCGAAACTGGTCAGCGCGTTCTCGTGAACCGCATCGAGGGTCGATTTGGTACCCCGGAGCGCTTTGATGTTGTGGTCTTCCACCCGCCGCCAGGGGCAGATGCCCAGCAGTGCGGCATCCAGAACGGCGCGTCGTTCGGCCCGGCGCCAGGACAGACCTACCGTGGCGTGCCTGCCCTGGAAGATCTGCCGACCGAAGCCGAGGCCTCGTTCATGGCCTGCCCGGTTGCCAACCAGGGCGCGCAGGACCAGGCATACATCAAGCGCGTCGTCGGTTTGCCAGGAGACAGATTCAAGATCGTCAAGGGCCGTGCATATGTCAATGGCAAGATGCTTGACGAGCCGTACATCAACACCGAGCAGAGCTGCGAAGACCCTGCAAGCTCCACACTCAACTGCACCTTCTCGCGCGAGTTCACAATCCCGGACGGGAAGTATTTCATGATGGGCGACAACCGGAACAACAGCGACGACAGTCGTTTTTGGGGCCCGATCCCCAAAAGCAGCATGGTTGGTGAAGCCTTCGCCACCTACTGGCCGCCCAACCGCATCGGCGGCCTTTAGGGTTCCTACCGCCGACGCGGTGGTTAGCGTGAACCACCATGCCGACCTCTCAGCTTCTTGATTTTGACCGCGCGCGCGGATCGCGTGTCGCCGGCGCTGATGAAGTCGGTCGCGGGTGTCTCGCCGGCCCAATCGTGGCCGCTGCGGTCGCATTCGACTATGAAACGATCGGTGACCAAGACCTCTCGACCCTTGAGCACTTGAAGGATTCGAAGAAGCTTTCGGCGCCGAGCCGCGAGATGCTCTTTGGTGAGATCACTCGGCTGGCTTCTTCGGTTGCGTTGGTCTCTCGATCGGCCAACTACATCGACCTGGTGGGGCTCCACCGTACAAACCTTCATTGCCTCGGTTCGGCGCTGTCGCGGGTGAATACGCCCGGCACTGCTCTGCTCAGCGATGGCTATATGCCATTTGGACTCGGAGATCCGTGCGAGGCAGTCGTCAAGGGCGATGCAACGAGCGCTGCGATCGCGGCAGCGTCGATCATCGCCAAGGTGTCTCGCGACCGCTACATGAACCAGGTTGCCACGGCTTACCCCGACTATGCGTTCGACAAGCACGTCGGCTACGCCACCCCCGTGCATCGCGAAGCGATCATCGAGTTCGGTCCGACACCGATCCATCGCCGCTCGTTTGCATCGACTGCCTACGAGCAGTTCCAGCGCGTCGCCTGAGCTTTTTCGCGCCGCGATCAGAACGCGTCTTCCAGGTGCTCAAGCGAGAGCACGTCGTGTGACCGCGAGACCGTGACCGCAAAGGCGTCGAAACGGAAGTTGGTGAAGGTCAGGTTTCGTGGGTCGGACCTTCGGCGCACATCGTCAACCAACCAGCGCCTGGCGAGCATACGGATCTGATTCTGCTTGCGGCGATCGATCGACTCAAAGGGGGAGTAGCCGATCTTCCCGCCCTGCCCGCGGGCGACGAGGGTTTTGACCTCGGCGATTACGAGCGTGTTTCCGTCGATGGCAAGGAGATCGAGTTCGCCTTCTCGCCATCGAACATTGTGATCGACGATCTGCCAACCGCGCCGGGTCACGTACTCGCGCACTGCGAGCTCACCGACGCGGCCGACCGCGGGCCGCTGGTCGGGTTTGATTGGAGAAGCCATGCAGCAACTATGCCGCGCGATCGCGTTGCATTTCAAGACCGACCTGAAGAATCTTCGGCGCGACTTTCAAACAATTCGCGCGCTGGCCAAATCGTTTGATTTTCGGAGCAGACAAATTCGATTTCGGTCTTGCAACGTCACACGTGCATCGGCAGTCTGCTCGGCATGCTCGCCAAGGCTACGACATACGCAATCAACGGCGTAACCGCTCGACGCGTGACCGTCGAGGTCGATATTCGCAGCGGCCTGCCCGCCTTTTCGGTGGTCGGACTGCCTGATGCAGCGGTGCGTGAATCACGCGAGAGAGTCCGTGCAGCGCTCCTGAATGAAGGTTTTGAGTTTCCCCAGCGCCGCATCACTGTGAACCTTGCGCCGGCCGAGCTGCAGAAGGCCGGACCGTCATTTGATCTCGCGATCGCTTTCGCGATCCTCGCCGCCAGCGCACAGATCGATTCCGAGCTGTTCGGACGCGCGGCACTGATCGGTGAGCTCTCGCTCGATGGCGCCGTCCAGCCAGTTCGCGGCTCACTCGCCGTTGCCGAGGCGGCGCACCGAGACGAGATCACGACCCTCGTGGTGCCGCTGGCAAACGCGCGAGAAGCCGGCCTCGTGGCTCGAGACCCGGTCGCTCCAGTGAGAAGACTGTCAGATCTGAAAGATGTTGGCGATGGAGTCTGGCAAGAGATTCCAGCAGATCCAGCGCCGGCCGCCCAGCTACCGATCGGGCCAGATTTGAAGGATCTGCGCGGACACGAGTTCAGTCAGCGAGCGCTGGAGATCGCGGCGGCCGGAGGCCATCACGTCTTGTTCAAGGGCCCTCCGGGCTGCGGCAAGACGATGCTCGCGCGGAGGCTGCCATCGATCTTGCCGCCGATGACGCGGCGCGAAGCAATCGAGGTAACTCGCATGCAGAGCATTGCCGGGAGCCTGCGAATCGACGGGCTGGCCACGGAGCGACCCTTTCGCGCGCCCCATCACTCGATCAGTGCTTCGGGACTGACGGGCGGCGGCCCCTCGCCGATGCCCGGGGAGGTGACGCTGGCCTCCAACGGCGTGCTCTTCCTTGACGAACTTGCCGAGTTCTCGACGCGCACACTTGAGTCACTCCGCGAACCACTTGAGGCAGGCTCGATCGCCGTCACCCGCGGCCAACGCACGCATGTGTACCCAGCTCGATTCATGCTTGTGGCTGCCACCAATCCTTGCCCGTGCGGTGCGGGCGGAAATCACTGCCGCTGCAGCGCGGCAGAAGTGGCGCGGTACGAGCGGAGGCTCTCTGGCCCGCTGCTCGATCGCTTCGACATGCACTGCCGGGTTGATCGTCCGTCCCCGGCCGAGGTCGAGGCAGGGCCCGTGAATGAATCGGCGCCGGTGAGGCTTCGCGTCGAGAAAGCTCGCGCCCGCCAGGAGGATCGCTTTTCGGGGATCGACATTCACTGCAACGGCCAGCTCGACGGCGCGCAGACTCGCCGCCTGCTCAAGCCACCGGATCCCGTGAGCGACCTGCTCAACGAGGCCTACCGGCGCAAGTCGCTCTCGCTCCGCGGTTACGACAGATCGTTGCGCGTGGCTCGCACGATCGCCGACCTCGACGACCGTGACGAAGTCTCAGAGGGCGACATGGCCGAGGCATTGTCATTCCGGGCGATCGAAATCGGAGCGTTGGTGTGAGCGCCTGCGCAGCATGCCTCCGAGCATCCATCCTGCGCAGCGAAGGACTCACGATCGCTGAGCGTCGCCATTCAGGAACGGTGCAGGCATCGCGGCTCCTTCGCCTTGAACCCGAGGACATGCTCGACGAGCTGAGGCGCGAGCACCCCGAAATCGACGAGTCGCTTGCCCGAGCTACGGACGAGCTGCTCTCCAGCGCGTACGCCGAGGAAGGCCTCTGGACCGTCTGTCGCCATGAGCCGGAATTCCCCGAGCGTTTGCGGCTCTTCCCCGAGCTTTCGGATGTCCCGGCGGTTCTATACGGCGTCGGGCGAAAGGCGCTCTTTGACGAGCTCACAAACGTCAACGGCCTGGCGGTTGTCGGAGCGCGACGAGCATCGGCATATGGAAGGGAGGTGGCGTACTCGCTCGCCAACGAAGCTGCCTCTGCTGGAATGATCGTTGTCAGCGGAATGGCTCTTGGCGTTGACGGAGCGGCGCACCGGGGAGCACTGCAAGGCGGTGGCCGCACGATCGCGGTGCTCGCCGGAGCGCCCGAGACTGCATATCCGCGCTCGCACCGGCTGCTGCACGAACAGATTCGCGCTGCAGGTTGTGTGATTTCCGAGAACCCGCCTGGATCCCAGGCACAGCGATGGGCATTCGTCGCTCGCAATCGAGTGATCGCCGGCCTGTCTGCAATGACGGTGTTTGTTGAGGGTTCTGAGGAATCGGGCGCGATGCACACAGTGAAGTTTGCCTACGAGCTCGATGCGAAGATTGGCGCCGTTCCCGGGCCGATTACGGGGCCGATGAGCACCGGACCCAACAAGCTCTTGTCGGAGGCTGGGGTAACAGTGATCTGCGGGATCTCAGACGCGCTCGAAGAGTTGTCGATCAGCTTCGATGCACCGATGTTGCCCGGCTTCGGGCACGACGCAGTGGACGAGCTCGGGAATCTGATCCTCGAGCTGATCGCATCGGGGGATCGCACGCCAAGGGATCTCGCGCAATCGCTGCCAGGCCGGGCACCGCGCGAGATCTCGCGCTCCCTCGGGCAGCTCGAACTGCTCGGAATGGTCGAACGCGCCGCGTCCGGCGAGTACGTGCGACGCCGATGATGCGCACTAACATCGCCTTCCATGACCCCTGACTACGACTTCCGCCAGAACAGCCGCGAACTACTCGACGGGCCCGACCGCGCCGCCGCGCGTGCCTACCTGAAGGGCATTGGCTTCGATGATGAAGCGCTCGCAAGGCCGATCATCGGCGTGGCCAACACGTGGACCGAAACGATGCCTTGCAACTTTCACCTGCGCGCCGTGTCCGCCGCGATCAAGGAAGGCATCCGTGCCGCCGGCGCCACGCCGATGGAGTTCAACACGGTCGCGATCTCTGACGGAATAACAATGGGTCACGAGGGTATGCGCACCTCGCTCGTCAGCCGCGAGGTCATCGCCGACAGCATCGAGCTCGTAAGCCGCGGTCACGCCTTCGACGCAGTGATCGCAATCTCTGGCTGCGACAAGACGATTCCCGGCACGGTCATGGCGCTCGCTCGCTTGAACCTGCCCTCAGTGATGCTTTACGGCGGATCGATTCTTCCGGGCAATCTGCATGGCGAGGACATCTCGATCCAAGACGTCTTCGAGGCCGTTGGCGCCCACGCAGCGGGCACGATCACCGACGAAGAACTCACCGAGATCGAGAACAACGCCTCGCCCGGAGCGGGTGCCTGCGGCGGTCAGTTCACGGCCAACACAATGGCGATGGCCTTCGAAGTCATGGGTATCTCGCCCGCCGGGAGTGCGATGGTGCCGGCCGAGGCCGGCGCACGCAAACAGGTTGCAGAAGATGCGGGCCGCCTCGTCGTGGACGTGCTCAAGCGTGGACTGTTGGCCCGCGACGTGATTACCAAGGAGTCGATTCAGAATGCGATTGCGGCGGTCTGCATGAGTGGTGGCTCGACCAACGCCGTGCTTCACCTCCTGGCGCTCGCCTACGAAGCCGACATCGACCTCAAGATCGAAGAGTTCGACGCGATCAGTGCAAACACGCCGCTGACGGCAGATCTCAAGCCCGGCGGCAGGTACCTTGCCAAGGACTTTTGGGAGGCCGGTGGCGTGCCAGTCGTCGCCAATCGCCTGCTCGAAGCCGGCTTGCTCAACGAGTCCGCCATCCGCGTCGAAGGCGACACGGTTGCCGAATACGCCAAGCGTGCCGTCGAGACCGAGGGTCAGCAGGTCGTCAGGCCCCTGTCAAACCCGCTCAAGCCCACTGGCGGAATCGCCATCCTCAAGGGCAACCTCGCTCCCGAAGGCTGCGTCGTCAAGCTCGCGGGCCACGAGCGCGTATTCGCCGAGGGTCCCGCGCGCGTCTTCGAGAACGAAAAGGAATGCTTCACCGCCGTCGAGGCCAGCGACATCAAGCCCGGCGACATCGTCGTGATTCGCAACGAAGGCCCATCAGGTGGGCCGGGCATGCGCGAGATGCTCCAGGTCACGGCCGCCCTGATCGGCGAGGGCCTCGGAGACTCAGTCGCCCTGCTCACGGACGGACGCTTCTCCGGCGCAACGCACGGCTTCATGGCCGGTCACGTCGCCCCAGAAGCCGCCAAAGGCGGACCGATAGCTGCCGTCCGAGAGGGCGACACGATCGTGATCGACGTCGCCAATCGCGAACTCAATGTCCAGCTCTCTGACGAAGAAATCGCCGAGCGGATCGCCGAATATAAGGTGCCCGAGCCGCTCTACAAGCGTGGCGTCCTCGGAAAGTACGCCCGTCACGTCACCAGCGCCTCGCAGGGCGCGGTTACGAATTAGCTATTCGCCGAGCAAGAAATCAATCGCGGTGCGGTCGAACCACTCGGGGTGTTCGACCATCGCGACATGGGCGGTGTCGCTCAGAACGATGCGCTGCGAGTGCGGTATCGACTCGCCGAACTTGATGATGTCGCGCGAGCTGACCACGCCATCCCGACGGCCCCAGATGAACAACGTCGGCTGCTTGATCTCGCTGAGGCGATCACGGAAGTCGTGCGCGAGGATCGCCTGCAGCGCGCCAGGAAAACCCTCACTCCCAGTTCCGCCGAGTAGTTCGTACGCCACCTCGCCGGAAATCTTCTCTGGATGGGCGACTACGCCGCGCAAGGCGCGAGCGCGCAACTTCGGACGCCTGACTATCGCTTCGCGGTTCGCGGCGACGCGGCCAAAGATCAGCGCACCCAGTCCGGCCGCCTGTCCCAGTACCGGCGACACGTGATTCGTCGACCACCCCGCGGGCGAGACCAGAACCAATCGCTCAACGCGCGTCGGATGATCGAGCGCGAGCTGAAGCGAAGTCATTCCGCCCATTGAATTTCCGCACACGTACGCCGACGAAACTTCAAGATGATCGAGTAAGCCAGCGACGCAGTTCGCATACCCCGGAATCGAGATCCCATCGGCCGGCATCTCTGACGCACCAAAGCCGGGCAGGTCGAGCGCCACGACGTGAAAGTGCTCAGAAAGCTCCAGAACGTTCGCAAGCCAGCACTGCCAGGAAGCCGCGAGGCCGTGAACGAGCATGATCGTCGGCTTCGAAGCATCGCCGTACGATATGTAGTTCACGCCGCGCCCCTCGATCATCGCGGTGTGAAGAAACTGCGACCAGTCGATCTTCAACCACTCGGCCGGATTGACCGGGCCGTAGGTCGGAAGATCAATCGTCAGCGCTTGGCGCGGATCGACTTTTGAACCAACCGCCATAAAACGAAAAAAGCTTAGGCCGCGTAGCCCCAGCGTTCAAGCACCGGGATCTCGTGAATCTGAGGCGGCTGCAGGTGGTCCCAAAGGATGCCGTTGTCGCGCGGGTACTCGCCCTCGACCTCGATCACGGCTCGCGGTGTGGCCAGCAGGTCCACCGGAATGTCGTGCGCGGTGACGAGCAAGTTCTCGCGCAGAATCTGGATCGGGTGCACGGTGGTGCAGACCGGGACGTCGTTGTCGACCTTGCCCGTCTCGTACAAGAGCGCATACTCAAGGTCGGAGAAGCCACTGCCCTTCCCTACGCGGGCACCCTTCAGATTTACCCCGACAGCGCCGGTCAGCACCAGGTCGAGCTTTGGCACTTGTTCGAGGTCGAGGACCTCGCCGTGCTTCAGGGCCCCCTTGATCGTGGCCGACTCGCGGATCTGATCCTTGGTCAATTTCTTCGGATTGAGCAACCGGAACGGGTGCTCTTCGCGCAATCTGGGTACAGCCATTACAAGGGCCTTCCCAGACTCCAGCGCAAGGCGGCGCACGTGAGTCTGCGGCGAGTCCGGATTTACCTTGATGACCTCGGCGTCCTGCCAGTAGTGGTGGCGAGTCAGCCGCTCGGCGGCCATCTTCGCGCCGGCGAAGTTAGGGATTCGTCCTTCGGCTCCTGGGAACCGGGACACGCCCTGGTGGTCCATCGAGCGCCAGACATCGTTTCGTACATCTTCCTTGGAACGCATCGGGGGAGAATCTAGTGGCTGATCCGGCGAATTGGCAACGCACGCAAATTATCTGTTGCAACAAATCGACCGAAAACCCTGACATGGCCGCTCGCTTGTCGAAGATGTAGAGAGATGAACAAGAACCATTGGACCATGATCGCGGCAAGTGCTGTGCTGTTCGTCGTGCTGGGCGCGTTCGCGTTCACCAGGACGCAGGACGACAAGATCGCGCAAGGCGTGTCGATCGGTGGTATCGACGTGTCTGGTCTGACGCGCGACGAGGCCAGCGAAAGGCTCGAGACCGAGATCCAAGAAGTTGTCCAGACCCCGCTGGTTGTCACCTACCAGGGCGAGCGCCGCACGCTCAAGCCCGAGAAATCAAGGGTTGGTGTCGATGTCCAGGGAATGGTCGACGACGCAGTCGCCAAGAGCACCCAGGGCTTCTTCCTGGCCAATGCGGCGAAGACGGTCGCGGGCTCTGATCGCAACATCGCGATCCGGACTGAGATCACCTATTCAGAACGCGCCGTGCGAAAATTTGTGCGCAGCGTCGGTAAGAGTTTCAACCGGGCGCCTAAAGACGCGGCGGTCAAGTACGGCGCCAGAAGCATCGGCAAAGTTGACGCCGAGCCGGGGCTCTCCGTCCGCTCGACTGCACTCACCGCGGCGATCGTCAAGCGCCTCGAGAACCCGACCGAACCGCGCCGGGTACGCGCTCCGATGAAGAAGGTCAGGGCGAAGGTCACCAAGTCACAGCTGGCGAAGAAATACCCCACGATCGTGCTCGTGGATCGGGACGGTTTCAAGCTGCGCCTCTACAAAAACCTCCGGCTTGTGAAGACCTACAAGATCGCGGTTGGCATGGCGGGGCTGGAGACCCCCGCGGGCCTCTACACGATCAACGACCGTCAGGTCAATCCCACGTGGAACGTGCCCAACCGCGATTGGGCGGGCGATCTTGCCGGAAAGTCGATTCCTCCCGGACCGGACAACCCGTTGGTAGCCCGCTGGCTCGGCATATACGACGGCGTTGGCATACACGGCACCAAGGACCTTGACTCGCTCGGCACCGCGGCGTCTCACGGTTGCATTCGCATGGACCCCAAAGACGTGATCGCCCTCTATCCAAGGGTGCCGATCGGCACGCCGGTCTACATCGCATGACGTTGGTCGCCGACGCTCCGGCTGTCTCTGACGCCTGGGAGTCCGACCTTGATCGCTTTGAGCTTGCCCTTCGCCGTCGCGGCCTCTCAGACGCGACGAGAAAGGCCTACAGCTCTGACATCACGCAACTGGCCATCTGGGCCAGCGAGCGCGAGTTGGACGCGACGCAGCTTGACCTGAAGGCCCTGCGCCGGTTTGCGCAGCAGATCAGCTCTGAGGGCCTTGCGGCATCGAGCCTCGCGCGCAAACTGGCGAGCATTCGCAGCTTCTACGACACGCTGCTTGAGCGCGGCGAAGTCAGTCAGAACATCGCCGAACTGGTCACCACTCCAAAGCAACCGCGGGACCTTCCGCGCGTCCTCAATGTGAGCGAGGTCGTCCGCCTGTTGGACGGCATCCCAACCGCGACGCCGCTGCAGATGCGCGACCGAGCAATGTTCGAATTGACTTACGCGTGTGGACTGAGGGCCGGTGAACTGATCCAACTGGACCTGACATCCGTAGATCTTGATGAGGAACAGGTACGCGTGGAAGGGAAGGGTGGCCGCACTCGTATTGTGCCCGTAGGTGAGCACGCGGCGCGATCTTTGAGGCGCTACCTGGACCGTGGTCGGCCCCAGCTTCTCGGAGTCGGAACCGACCGGCAGACCACGTGCCTGTTCCTCACTAAGTCTGGTCAGGACCTCCACCCGAGCGACGTGCGACGCCGGTTGGAGATCTGCCTCGCCGGCGCTGGCGTAGCCGCCGGAATTTCGCCGCACAGCCTCCGTCACAGTTTTGCAACGCACCTACTCAACGGTGGGGCAGATTTGCGTTCCGTGCAGGAACTTTTGGGCCACCGTTCAATATCAGCCACACAGATTTACACTCGGGTAGAGTCTGTTCGACTACGCGCGCAGTACGGAAAAGCACACCCGCGGGCCTGATCAAACCTATGAACGCAGAGGCACAAAGCCAACCAGCAAAGCCCGCACGGTCGGGCCGCAGTCGCCGAATCGGTGGCGAATTCGGCGACGTCGAACTCCGCGACCTCTGGAAGAAGTACAAGTCAGACGGCGACCGCCACGCACGTGAGCGCCTCGTCCTTGCCTACTCACCGCTCGTCAAGTACGTCGCAGGCAAGATGGGCTCGGGTCTGCCGAGCTACGTCGACGACGCCGACCTGATCTCTTACGGCCTCACCGGCCTGATCAGCGCGATCGAGCGCTTCGAACCCTCTCGCGAGATCAAGTTCGAGACCTACGCCATGAGCCGCATCAAGGGCTCGATCATCGATGAGCTGCGCTCGATGGACTGGGTGCCGCGATCGGTACGTATGCGCGCCCGTGAGTTCGAGCGCGCCAACGCGAAGCTTGAGCACAAGTACCACCGCGCGCCGACCGACCAGGAGCTCGCAGACGAGCTCGGGGTAACGCCAGAAGAACTGCAGGAGCACATCCAGCAGATCTCCAACAGCGCCGTCATCGCGCTCGACGAACTTTGGTCAGTATCTGACTCCTCCGGCGGGCAGGTCTCGCTGCTCGACACGATCGAAGACCCGAACGCCGCAGACCCGGAGCGTTCCTTCGATGCCGTGAACGTCAAGGAACAGATCGCGGAAGCGATCAGCCGACTGCCAGAGCGAGAAAAGCTCGTGGTCGCCCTTTACTACTACGAAAACCTGACACTTCGTGAAATCGGCGAAGTGCTGGGGGTGACTGAATCACGTGTCTCACAGCTGCACACCAAGGCCGTCCTGCGACTGAAGTCGCGCCTGCAGGACGACGGCGACCTCTAGACCAATCGCCGAGTCGCCGCTTCGGGCGCACTAATTTCTCTGCCTATGGCCGTAAAAGAAGTACGCCCCCATCTCGATCCCGAGAGCTGTTCCATCTGCGGACGACGCCTCCTCCAGGGCGAGCAGGTGCACTTCTACATCGCCCCGGACTCAAGCCGCCGCGTGGTCTGCGAGCTCTGCGTCCCGCGCGCAGAGCGCGTCCGCTGGGTCCGCGAGCGCGAGGGAGAGGAGATCGTGCAGCTTCGTCCCGCGCGCAGCGAGCGAGTCGGCATGATGCGACGCATTACCGACTTCTTCGGTGCCTCCGAGCCGGCTGAGGAAGATGACTTCGCCGGCGGAGCCGCGAGGCCCGAGCACGAAAGTTATAGGCGCACCCGATCCGGACGCCGAAGCGCCCGCGACGGAGTGGAGTCCAGGCCGCCGGAGTTCGAGCCCAAATCACGCGACGTACTCGCCGTCCCGACTGAGCCGGAATCGCGCCTTGAGCGCGGACTAGAGCTTTTCAACATGTCGCAGTTTCCGCGCATGATCGCCGGGCTTTCGCGCTCGCTGGGAGAAGTACAAGTCTCAGCGATCAACGCGGTCGATGGAACTGCCGTGGACATCTGGGTCGGCTGGGATCTCGCTTGGTACTCGTACCGCGTGACCCTCGGCGACCCCACCGAACCAGTCGAACAGTCAGGTCGCGGGAACGACATTGACGAGTTGGCCGGGGAGGTCGACGACTGGAATGCCCGAGCCGACGCCTACGGACGACTCTTCCTGGTGCAACGCGAAGAAGCATCCGACCTGCCCGCAGGCGAGAATCCTGCTCTATGAAGCTTGTGGTCCATGTTGACGGCGGCTCGCGGGGAAATCCCGGACCAGCCGCTGTCGCCGCCGTCCTCAGCACACCGGACGGCGAAGTCGTCGCCGACGCCAAGGAGATGATTGGCGTTGCCTCGAACAACGTCGCCGAGTACAAGGCGCTTCTCCTTGGGCTTCAGCGGGCCAAGGAGCTTGGCGCTTGCGATGTAGAGGTCGTCAACGACTCAGAGCTGATCCAGAAGCAGATCAACGGGCAGTACAAGGTCAAGCATCCGGACATGAAGCCGCTACATGCCGAGTCAATGACAGCGCTCGCTGCCTTCGACTCCTGGCTCGTCCGCTCGGTGCCGCGCGCGCAGAACAAAGACGCCGATGCGCTCGTGAATCAGGCCCTCGACGCCGCTGCGCTCTAATCCCCGACGGACTCAGCCGGCGGAATCTGATCTGATGGAGAACTCCGGCGACCGGGGATTTGTACAAAGCGGATGAAGGTGTGTGATTTCACCACATCGTCCACAGATGTGTCAGGACATAGGAGACATCCCCTTTCGAGAAGGCGGTCTCCTTGGACAAGGCGCGTTATCTGGTTGAAGCTCACCTGACTGAAGGTGTGAGCGTCGCTTCCCTGGC